>NZ_WVRJ01000015.1:0-139670 GCF_013110855.1 Ruegeria sp. HKCCD4884 | reverse complement strand
TCAGCAATCGCCCTCGCAGCACTCGTTATCTATTGGCTATGAGTCCTGACCCTAGAGCAGCGCTTCTTTTAAGGAAAGTTCCCGAAGTTCTTTATATTGTTCCCGAGAAATCTGAGTACAAGTTAGATGAACTGGTTGCGATACGCGACAAGCTAGAAATCGAGGGCATTAAGTTTGGGACATTGCCGGAAAAACGTTCGCTCACACCAGGTGACATCCATCTAGTCGGATGACGCATCTGCTTTATCGGGTTCAATCGACCTTTGGTGATCTACGCAGCTCTACAAATCAAACATTTGATCGAGAATGATCTAGCTGAAACAGCGGCGCAGAACTGGCTCGGCATCGAAGCGCCGTAGTACTCAGCACCAAGGTCAGCGATGCGCAGAAAGCGGACTTTGCAAAGTCTAGCTTGAGCCCAAAACGAACGCGCGCTGAATTCAAACGGAATTGACTTTCCCGGTTTTCAGAAAAAAGGGTTGTGAGTTTTCTGCTTTAACTCGGAGTATCCCAAAACATACCAAGGTGGGAGGATTTGTTATGAAAACAGCGGTAGTGACTGGTGCAGCGGGAGGGATGGGGCAAGCCATTTGTCGCCAACTGCGGGCAGATGGGTTCCACGTGTTTGGACTGGACCTCAACGAGGAGGGCCTAGGTGAAATGGCAACTGAGTTAGGTTCGGATTTTGCGCCTATCTGCGTTGACATAACGGATCCCATTGCTATCGCTCATACGTTTGATGGAATTAGGTCAGAGTATGGCGGTCTGGATGCTTTGGTAAACAACGCGGGCACCTGCTTCATGTCTGACTTCCCGCACATTCCGCCCGAGGAGCTCGAAAAGCAGATGGCGATAAACTTTAACTCTGCATTCCACTGTTGCCAGCAGGCTGTTCAGTTGATGTTGGAACGCGAAGGCATCAAAAAGATTGTAAATATCTCATCGAATGGAGCTTACAATTTCGATGTGTTCGACCCTCCCCATTACCGGGCGTCAAAAGCGGCGATGGATACACTTACGAAAGACCTTGCCCGTCGATACGCGCAGGAAAAAATCTGTGTAAATTCTCTGGCACCTGCCATGACTGAGACACCATTGTTCAATGTCTTAACCAAGGACGTCTTGGAGAAAGCCATTAATGCTATGCCGCATGGCCGCGCGATGCTGCCCGAGCAAATCGCCGCTTGGGTCGGTTTTCTAATTTCGCCGGCTGGTGATGTCTCCAGTGGGAATGTGATTGTCCTGAATCAAGGGCGCGACGTCAGATAACTCCTGGGCGCACCGTTGCCTTTATGGAAAATGGTCCATGGGGTGGGATCAGCTGTAGACTTCTGGTGCTTTTTTCAGAACTGGCCATTGCTTTGGACAATGCCCATAGATTACGAACGCATCTCGCTCGGATGCCAGACGCATCAACCTGTCTGCGCTGGCAATCGCTGCATCCTCGTCCCAAGACCCGGCAAACTTCTCGTCGATTTCTGCTGGTCGGGAAATCGCATCACTGGTTAGTAAAACCGTCCCCGACGGAAGATCGACCATTACCGCGATCTGGCCAGGCGCATGACCGGGTGCCATCAAAACGAAGATACCTGGCCCAATCTCTACGTCGTCATCAACAACCAGGTAATCCTGATCGGGCCATTCCAAAGGCCGCATATCGCCCCAGTACAACGGGCGGGGTAAGGCTCGCTCCGCGGAAGAGATAAGAATTGGACTGCTTGGAAAGTCGCCCAATGCACCGATATGGTCGATATGGGTGTGCGTACAAATCTGTAGTGTAATGTTTGACGGAAGAAGCCCAAGTTTTGCCAGCTGTGCGCGTGGAAGATTGTCTGGTTCACACTTCAAGACCTCGCCGAACTCGAACAATCGATCTTCTTTGACTGCGGCGTCAGTGGCGGTGGCATATTTTTCGGGGAACCCGGTATCGATGAGTATTGCTTCTCCTAAATCTGTCCGAATCAGAAACCCGCAGATACCAATTATGCGGCCAGTGGAATGGACCTTGAACAGCCCGTAGTCCAAAACCGCAAGGTCAATCGGTCGCCCTTTGACAAATCCCTCTGCTTGCACAGAATCTCTCCCGGATTGACTACAAGGATTTTGAGTAGAGCATGAAAGTCAAGATACACACACTTTTTCAATACCTATTGGATACTACGGAAGCGGATCCAGATGCGTTCGTCGGGTTTTCCTTGTCAGAGTCGCCGCGTTTGGGTGAGTTCATGGATGCACTGGATCCAGCGCTGCCGTTGGATTGGAACCAAAAAAGCTTTCGCGGTCTGCCTGCTTTACGACGACATGTCTTGGACCGCGCCGGCTTGTCTGATGTTTGCAAGCCAGACGACGTTCTGATCACCGCCGGCGCAGCAGAAGCCAATTATCTTGCATTCATGCAATTGGTCCAACCGGGCGACGAAGTCGTAACGGAACGCCCGGGTTGGCCACAAGCGGGTGTATTGGCAGAGGCGGTTGGCGCGAGGCTAAAAGTTGTCGACCGTGAAGAGAGTGCTGGATGGGTATTGCCGCTCGACAAAGTTGAGGCCGCAGTAACGGAACGCACTCGACTAATCTTTATAACCAACCCCAATAACCCCTCCGGGCAGTTGATGACGCAAGCAGAGCTGGAAAGGCTTGTCCAAATCGCAGATCGTGTAGGTGCATGGCTGGTTGTTGACGAGGTTTACGCAGGATTGGAGTGGGACGGGTCCCGCGCGCCTTCGATTGCCGGTCTGTATTCTAGGGGTATCACGACTGGCAGCGTTTCCAAGGCACTGGGGCTCCAGGGGCTACGCACCGGCTGGATGATATGCCGTGATCCCGATCTGATTTGGGACGCTATTATTCTGCGGGAAAACTCGAGCGAAATTATGAATATTCTCGGCGAAGTCATTGCCGAAATCGCTTTGAGGCCTGACCGATACAATCAGGTTATAAAAGCTGCACGGGCAGCTGGGATGAAAACGCTGGAACGCCTGGATAGGTTTGTTGCCGATCAGCCCAACCTCGATTGGGTCAAACCTCAGGCTGGATTAATTGGTTTGGCACGGCTCGATGGGATTGATGGCGACGTGTTCGCCAAACGCTTGCTCGCTGATCCCTATCGGACGTTTCTCTTACCGGGCTCGTCTTACGGGATGCAGAACCACATCCGACTGGGTGTGGGGGGAGGTGCTGCTGCCAACCTCGACCTTGGCCTACAGCGCATGGGCGAACTGTTGGCGAACTGGTAGAGTTAGGACACTCATTTCGGCTTCTCGGCCTGCAACGCCGGTCAAAAAGTGCTGCCCGATCAAAGCTGACATTGAGCGTCTTGATGGTGCAAGTTCACCCGCCGTGTGCTGGAAGCTTTTCCGCTAGAATAGCGCTGGTTGCGCGCTAGTTCGAAAATGGAACAACCGATTCATAAAAAAGGTTCGAAATGACAGGTTGGACAACTGAAAACGTCCAAGACTATCCGCGACCACCTGCGCTACGGGCTCTACCCCATCGGGTGCGGATCGAACTCGGCGGTCAAACCATCGTGGAGACCGATCAGGCGTTTCAGGTTCTCGAAACCCATCACGCCCCCACGTATTATATTCCGCCGCAAGACATCGATGCCGTTCTGACGAAGGCCTCGGGTAGATCATTCTGCGAGTGGAAGGGTGTTGCGAGCTACTGGGACGTTCAGAGCGGGGCGGCCGCGGCAAAGAAAGCTGCGTGGAGTTATGCTGCACCAACCACCAGATTTGAACAGATTAAGGGCTATTTCGCCTTTTACGCCAGAATTATGGACGCTTGTTTTGTTGGTGAGTGCCGGGTGATCCCGCAACCCGGGGGCTTTTATGGAGGCTGGGTCACCGAAAACTTGAAGGGTCGCATAAAAGGCGCTCCGGGCACGGAATTTTGGTGAGTATTGATGATCGACCCTAAATCCTCATCAACCCCTTTGGCAGTTCCTACTAGCCGTTTGGCCCGTGTCGCCGGTTTAAGCAGCATGACGGCAGGTATTGCGGGGAACATGGCAGCACGCGCCCTAAGAGAGATCGGTCGAGGTGCGCGACCCGACATGCGTGGTTTGTTGATGACACCCGGCAACGTGACACGCATTGCGGATCAACTCGCTCGCATGCGAGGGGCCGCGATGAAGGTGGGTCAGTTGATTTCGATGGATGCAGGTGAGGTCTTGCCGTCTGAACTGGCAGACATCATGGCGCGTCTGCGAGATCAGGCGCATTTCATGCCGCCGAAACAATTGCGTGACGTCCTGAACCGAGCCTGGGGTGCAGGTTGGCGAAAATCCTTCCAAACCTTCGATGTAAGGCCTGTAGCGGCCGCAAGCATCGGGCAAGTACATCGTGCGACATTGAAAGACGGTCGCGATGTGGCGATCAAAGTGCAGTATCCGGGCATCGCTCGTAGTATCGACAGCGATGTTGCGAATGTCGCGACCCTGGTTCGGATGTCGGGTCTACTCCCGAAGAACTTTGATCTGGATCCGTATATCCAAGAGGCGCGCAGTCAACTGCATGAAGAAACCGATTATGAACGTGAGGGACAGCACCTGCGCCATTTTGCTGACCTCCTGCAGAATGATGAAGCGTTTGAAATCCCGGAATTCTTTCCAGATTGGAGCACGCCAGAAGTTCTAACGATGTCCTTTCTGGAAGGTCGCCCTATCGAAGCCGTGGGTGATGCGACCAGCGAGGAACGCAATCGAGTCTCAGAAGCCTTGGTCAATCTCACGCTGCGCGAGGTTTTCGAGTTTGGTATCATGCAGAGCGACCCAAACTTTGCCAATTACCGATACAACCCATCCAATGGAAAAGTCAGTCTCTTGGATTTTGGCGCGGCACGCGCACTGCGACCACCTGCGATAGATGGATACATGGATCTGTTGCGCGCCGGTTTGCTTGAAGACGGTGCGGCGCTTTGTAAGGCTGCCATGCAACTGAAGCTTATTGAAGGTGATGGCCCATTTGACGACCGGATCCTTGGAATGATCCGCAGCGTTTTCGAAGCAATTCTATCTGCGAATGAATTTGATTTCTCTGACCGAACTCTTTCCCAACGCCTGAACAAAGACGGCATGGCCTTGGCTGAGGCCGGCTATATCCCACCCCAGGTGCCAATGGACGTTCTTTACCTCCAGCGAAAGATTGGGGGAATGTTCCTGTTGGCCACTCGATTGAACGCCTCGCTACCCGTGAAGACGCTTCTTGAAAAGTACGTCATCTGAACGGCCACGATTCACGCCAAACCAGCAAGTCGAACAATTACAAAACCCGCGGCTCCGATATGAACCAGTGTGATTAGGACAGATAGCGTGTGCAGCAGCTTGAAACGGTGAGTGTCACCTGTGTCTGTAGCGTTATTGATTGCGGGCATCAGAACCTGCCGTGTGAACACCGTTGTCACAGCAATAACTCCCATAATTGCGCTGGACACTGAATCTCTGGCGACGAGCAGAATAGTAGCTGCGCCTGCTGTGGCCGTGATAAACAGGTAAAAGTGGGGGAAGGCCCGCCTTATAAGCGATCCTGCCGCCTCCGCTGGGAGCGCGTTAAAAACAAACGCCGCGAAACCGAAAGAATAGAGTACCGTTCCACCAAACATAAGCGCGGTAATAAGCAAAGCGACTTCAAGCATTTGTATTCATTCCTTGATTAGTCACGGCTCATAAATCGCCTCGACTCCCTGGCCGAATGATTCACGCTGCTGGCGCGTTGTGGGATCGCATAGGGAACGTTGTCTCTATAGTCTCGGAAACGCTGACCAAATAGCTTCTCAAATCGCCGCTCTTTTAGCTTCGGTGCAGCAAGGCAGTAGCTTGTCAGCACGACAGCGAGAATAAGCTGGTCTGGGGTCCACACCGGCACCGTCCACAGCGTCAAAGCAAAGGAAACGTAGATTGGCTGGCGTATCACGCGGAACAAACCAGTTGTGGGCATGTCTGGGAAAACGGGTTTGGCGTTTCGCATTAATGACATCCAACCCAATGCGCCTGATTGAACCTCGGCCCCGGCGTCCCAGCTGGCTTTAACCAGCAAACCCCAAGACGCTGCGTAGAGCGCGCTGATCAGGTAGAATGACCAACCCTCTGCCTGCCACCAGATGACACCTGTGGGGGTCCAAAACGCAAAGAGCACAAGCAGTTGGAGGGAGGCGATGATTGCGTAGGTGGATGTGCTCAACGTCGCGCTATGGGGACCTGGGACGAGGCTAGAGAGCCATTTCTTACCGGCGTCCGACAAAAGGAATGAGTGTGTCACCGGAAATTGCAGAACCAAAATGGCGTTGACGAATGCGGCGGTTGGCCAAGCCACGGCTCCAAGGCTTTTGCTCATGCCAAAAAACATGGCCACAACCATCGCAAGAACGGCGGCGGCAAAGATGGTGTGAGTGATGAATCCAAAACAAAGAGCGAGTATAATGCGACCGGTGCCAGGAGCGGGTTCAAAAACCCCTCTCACGAGCCAGACCAGTCGTTTGAAATGACTATCGCCCGGGCTGATCATTAAAGCGTATCTTTCTGGTTGACCGGCTTTGCTCCGACCCAAGATGCGATCCGCGAGAGCATCGGTCTGAGGGGTAGGAAACCCCGATACGCAAGCTCTAGCAAAGGTAAGATCCCTGGCAACCTTGCGATACGCGCTAACCAACGCCATTTGGGTAAAGCGCACCAAAGCTCTGTGAAGCCGCGCGCGCCCGAAACAAGTTTTCCATCCGCTCGTCGTACATGAAACCGACCCATTGCCTCTTGCCGCGTTAGATCTTCACCGAGACGCACCTTGGGGTTTGAGACGTCGACAAACTGCAAACCATCAGAGCCCTCACAAGAGGCATAGTGCCCGATCTCTACTGAGCAGAGCGGGCACGATCCGTCGTAGTAAACCGTAGCGCAGGCTTGATCGGCTTTACGCGATTTGACTGCAACCTCAACTCGTTCCGTTTTGTGCATCGTCTTGGACCTCTACCAGTGGGGTGCACCCGATCTTTGTCAAAAGTTAGAGCAAATACTGAAGAAACGAGGTTGTAGCTATCGCAAACAGGTGCGGTACGAGGCCGCAACTTGCTGAGCAGCTAGCTAAACTCAACGGCAGAATTCTCCGCAGAGCAGACACTTTTCGGGATTGCGCCAATGACGGCTTCGAGCGGAAACTGGGCTTTGCGCAGATAGGTGTACGTCCCTTTCTTACATCAACCGGTTTGTCCCAAAACGTGGCTACACCCCGCTTATCCCGCACTCATCGCTTTCGTAGCCCTGCAAAATCTGATCAGCGCCAATGCTTGCGCGACCACCAAACTCTGTTGTCGCGATTTGCTCAGAAATCTTCAGCACAGTAGGCCGAGTTTAGTCCGCATGCTCTCAGCTGTGTAATGCATCATTTATGGTTCGCCGCTATCAACATGAGGTAGGTTCAGACTCAAAACCTAAAATGGGCGGCAGTCGTTTAGTGACCAGGGTTCGAAGGAAAAATGAAAAAATGGTGGACTGCCTTTCGAAGCCAGGCAGTTTACTGCATGCAAGATCGATTTGTTGGCTGGCAACACATTCGTTTACCAAAATCATTTGTCGCTTTTGATTGCTTCCGTCTCAATGTTAATCGTCACTTCATCGCCAACAAGCCCATTCGCGACTCCGTAATCCATCCCAAACTCACTGCGCAAAATGGCGGTGTCGAGCGACAGTCCTAAAACTTCGCGTTTATGGCCAAACGGATATTCTGCGACTTTGTTTAGCGTAACATTCAGCGTTACGGGAAGAGTTTGATCCAAGATCGTCAACTCTCCGGTCACAGTTCCGCTGGTGTCGTCCGAAGCTGTGCCACCGTTCGCAACAAACTTGATTTCGGGATACGTCGACACATCCAGGAAGTCTCGGTTTCGAACATGACCGTCACGCGCGTCGTTGAACGTGTTCACGGACGCCGCTTGGATCATAACCTCTACGTCGCGCAACTCTTGCGTTTCAGTGTCGTAAAAGAAGTTGCCCGACAATTCTGTGAACACACCAAGTGTTTTTGCGTAGCCGATGTGATCAATTGTGAAATAGATGGCCGTGTGCGTTGGATCGAGTTCATACCGCGCCATATCGGCGTTGGCCGCCATTGCATATGCACTTAGTGCAGCCGAGGTTACAATCGTTCGCGTTGTAGTGCCAAAGCGGCCGAGATCGGTTTTTAAACGCGTAAAAGCCATAGTACGAAGACCTCCGAGTGGTAGCCAAGGTTTTAAACGATATAGGTTGCAAACGGACAAAGGCCGTAAAAAACATGAGCAACTCCACAATTCGCTGCGCAACATGGAACATTCATCGCGCAAAGGGACCAGATGGACAGGTCGATCCAAACCGTGTGGCCAACGCAATCGGGACGGAACTGGCGCCTTTGGGTTTGGACATTCTGGCGTTGCAAGAAGCGGATGAGGAATGTCGACCGCACGCTCGGATCGTAGACGTGCAGAACATCTCCGAGCTTACGGGGCTTAGATACACACAAGACGCCCCCGCATTGCGTTGGGGAAGTCAGAGCGATGGATTCCTGGGAAGCATCCTGTTTCTGGGCAAGAGGTTTCAGCGCACCCATGCAGATGTGATTGATCTACCAGGCCATTGCCACCGGGGCGCTATAGTGTTCGAAACGCTGGTTGACGGTTATCCGTTGCGCATAATGACGATGCATCTTTCCTTGTCGCAACCGTTGCGCATCATCCAAATGCGTACCATTGGGCAGTACTTACATCGTCGCCCAACCATGCAAACACTCATGCTAGGCGACTTCAATGAATGGCGACCTTGGGGCGGTTTGATGTTTCATCAACGGATTGCTGGAACGGCCTTTCAAGGGCCTGCTCGAGCCAGTTTCCCGAGCAGAGCGCCTATTTTACCCCTGGACAGGATCTTGACGGATTTTCCAGACGCAATTTCAGAGGTTCACGCACTAAAATCAGAGGTTTTGGTGCAGGCTTCGGATCACTTGCCTTTGACGGGCGTTGTTAAGCTTGGGAAAAGGACGTGAGCGGTTGGTTGCCCACAAGGCTACCCGAAGGTCGTTGGCGGGCTAATTTGTTCTTAGGATCAATTGGGTGACGTTCATGTTTGGCGGTGGTTTTTACAACGCGACAAGGCCTGTGGAGGTGGAACCACCTGTTGCAAACCTGTGCCTAGCCAGCGCGGTCATTGCTCTTGCACTGGCAGTATGCTCATTGCTGGCGTTTGGTTCCGCGTTGCCCCCTTTGGTCGTCTTTGGGGTAGTCGTCGGATTGCTGATCCCGGGGTTGCGTCGAACCTATCCTTATGAAGTGTTGGGTCTGTGTAATCTTGTAACCCTAATCCGCGCTGCGATGGTCGCGTTCTTGGCTGGCACTGTGGTCGCGCCAACCGTGAACCTTTGGCTGGTATTTGTGGTGGCAACAGTAGCATTCGCATTGGATGGCGTAGACGGCTGGTTGGCGCGGCGATCAAAACTGACATCCCGATTTGGCGCGAGGTTTGATATGGAAACGGACGCGTTGTTGGGCGCGGTCCTCTCTGTGTGGCTTTTGGTATCAGGGACAACAGGCCTGGAAATTCTGGTTCTTGGTTTCATGCGATACACCTTCTGCGCAGCAAGTCTATTTTTGCCCGCATTGCAGGCTGAACTCCCCGAGTCGTTCCGTCGAAAAGCAATTTGCGTTATACAAATCGGTGCCTTGGTTACGCTCCTGTTTCCCTTGACGCCAACAACAGCATATTTGCCGATATCTTTTATGGCTGCGATACTGCTCGCATGGTCCTTCTTTGTGGACATCAAATGGCTTCTTGGGCGTGCTGAATGAGGAAGGTACTCTTCCTTGTTTTGGGTGCTTTAGCGGTCTTTGCCGTTCTAGCCCTGCCAAACCATCCAAGCGCTTTTGGGTGGAGCGCGGTGTTGCGCTGGCCTCTCGAGCTGCCCGTGATACTATTTCTAATGATGGTGCTAGGTCGGCGCTTGATCATCGTACACGCGGTCGCGCTAGCTTTGTTGGCTGTCGCTGTTTTGAAGCTCGCCGACTATGGAATGTTTAGCGCTTTTGACCGGTCGTTTAATCCGGTCGTTGATATGCCCTTGATCGCTGCAGGCTTCTCATTCACCCGTGATAGCCTTGGTTTGGTTGTTTTTGTTTTTGCAGTGTCATCGGCCATTTTGTTGCTGGCCCTGCTTTACGCTTTAATAGTCCAGGGCTTTGCCGCTTGGGCGTCACTTGGGCGAAATGCTAAAACAGGATTGGCAGCAGCTTTGATCGGCGCCGGCTTCACTGGATGGGCTGTCGCGGATGCGGGTCATCACCTCAGTTTCTGGAAACTGGAAAACAGCCCGCCGGGGACCACCTGGACCTCTCGCTTAGCAATAAATCGCGTTGAGGAAATACAGAGAACAACCAGGGATTTGGCCGAGTTTCGTGAGGCTGCAGGTTTAGATACCTATGCCAATCAGTTCGGATTGTTGAACAAGCTTGATGGGCGGGATGTGTTTTTGATCTGGATTGAAAGCTACGGTCGCGCGAGCTTCGACAACCCGCTGTACGCGCCAACGCATCTTGCAACGCTGCGGTCTGCTCAGGCGGAAATCGCGGGTTCGGGCCTTGCCATGAAAAGCGGTTGGTTGACCTCGCCAACGGTAGGCGGACAAAGCTGGTTGGCACATGGGACCCTTGGGTCCGGCTTGTGGACCGCCGATAACGGGCGCTATCAAGCGATGATCGACAGTGGGCGCAAATGGCTATCTCATATCGCGCAAGCGGCGGGGTATCGGACAGCCGCTGTCATGCCTGCAATCACAAAGGATTGGCCTGAAAGTCGAGCGATGGGATTTGAGCTTGTTTTCGACAAGGCCGAAATCCCCTATGCGGGCGAGAGTTTTCGCTGGGTCACTATGCCCGACCAATTCACCTTGGCTGCGTATCCTGATCTTTTGCCGCCGGACCCGAGACCTGATTTTGTCCAGATCGCCTTGATCTCTTCACATGCCCCTTGGACACCAATCGCAGATGTAATCCCGTGGCAGGACGTAGGCGACGGCACCGTCTTCAATAAGATGGCCTTACGGGGACCGACACCTGAAGTGTTGTGGAAAGACCGGGATGCCGTGCGGGACGCGTATCGCAGATCGGTAGACTATGTTTTGCAGGTCGTCTTTTCTCATGTTCTTCAACTGGCCGACGATGCACCACTGGTCATTGTCGCAGGGGACCATCAGGCCGCTGGATTTGTATCAGGCAGTGACAGCAAGGATGTAGCTGTTCATATAATCGGACCCCCGCAAGTCTTGGATCATATCGAGCATTGGCGTTGGACCGAGGGGCTTGTCCCCGCATCCGACGTACCTGTTCGCCGAATGGACAGTTTTAGGGACAACTTTATCGCGGCCTTTTCTGACAAGACCTCAACCGCAATGGTGTCGCAATGAAGCGGTATTGGGTCAGGTTGGTCGTATCGATCACGTTGATTGTCGCATTGCTTTGGTGGACGGATTTGGCGCGTGTCGCTGATCATCTGCGGATGCTTAGCCTGGAATGGGTTGGGCTTTCGATTGTTGCTACAACTGCCGCAACCTTCTCGATGGCATTCCGATGGCAACTTACAGCGCACGCGTTGGATATTCGGTTTGATTACTCTTTTGCCCTGCGCGAGTACTATATCGCGCAGCTGGTGAATATGATTCTGCCCGGCGGTGTTCCGGGGGATCTGACCCGTGCGGTTCGGGCGAGGAAGAAAGCAGACCTCAAACGTTCAGCTCAATCTGTGTTCGCGGAACGGCTGTTGGGGCAAATCGCAATCATGGCAGCCCTTTTTCTGGGCGTCTGTGCTGCGCTAGTGTGGCCCGCAGGCTTCGATCATCCTGAACTGAGCATGACAGTTCTTGCTGTGTTGCTATCCGCTCTAGTCGTGGTGAGCCTTATATCACTTGCCCTTCCATCAATTGGGAGGTTCGTTGTCTTTTTGATCAGGCTACAACGTCAAACGGCCTTTGTTTTTCTCGGTTTAGTCAGCTCTACATGTCTGATACTGGGGTTCTACGCGTCAGCAAGGGCTGTAGGGGTTGTCATACCATCAGGCGGTTTGCTTATCATTATTCCTCTGGTTTTGACCGCCATGCTGATCCCTATGTCGATTGGTGGTTGGGGTTGGAGGGAAGGAGCCGCTGCTGCCTTATTTCCAATAATCGGGGCGTCATCCAGTGCGGGCGTTGCTTCGGGTGTCACTTATGGTGCCGTTATCCTGATCGCCGCGCTGCCAGCAGTTGCAATTCTGCTGTGGCCAAGATCGCTTGAACCGCAACTAACAACAGGGAAAAGAGATTCACTATGACACAGCCCGCCCATCTTACGCGCCGTTTTTTTCTTCAAACCGGCGCAGCCGGTTTTGCCGCCTCTGCATCAGGGTTGCCTGCACAAGCAGCTAACTTGCAACCTGTGAATTTCCAGCTGTCCTGGCTGCATTCCGTGCAGTTTGGCGGAAGTTACATTGCGAAAAACAAAGGGTATTGGTCCGATCTAGGTTTGGATGTCTCACTTGCCCAAGGCGGTCCAAACGCGCCTGTCGAGCCGCCCGTGGTTTCAGGAACTGCTTTGGTTGGGATATCAGCTGCGGACTATACCGCCGCCGCTGTGGCGCAAGGCGCGCCGTTCAAAATTATCGCCGTTGCGATGCAAAAGAATCCGTTCGCGATTGCGTCGCTTACGGCCAACCCGGTAAACGAACCCGCAGACCTTATCGGCAAGAAGATTGGTATGGCCGTCGCGAATACACCCGTCTTGCAAGCCTTGTGCACATTGAACGGGATAGACATAGACCAACTTGAAATTGTCCCCACCCAATATGACCCGGCGCCGTTAGTAAGCGGCCAGGTGGATTGCTTGCTTTGCTGGGAAACAGATTTGCCCGTCGCCATGACTGTGCAGGGCGTTGACAACACCACAATGCTAATGGCCGACTACGGTTATGCCGTGCACTCTCAAACCTATATCGCCACCGAAGACTCTCTTGCCCAAAGACGCGCAGAGCTTGTGTCTTTAATGAAAGGCGAAGTCATGGGGTGGAAGGATTACCACAAAGACACCGACGCCGCCGCCGAGTTGACGATAGAAATGTTCCCTGATGCAGGTCTAGATCTCGCCGCGCAAAAACTGCAAGCCGCGCGGCAAGTGCCGCTGATGTTCTCGGACTTAACCGCCGAGTTTGGGTTCGGGTGGTTCACCGAGGAGACTGTTGCGGCGAATGTCGAAACACTAGCGCTGTTGGGTCGAACCGTCACTCCTGACCTCTGGGACAGATCGCTGCTGGAAGAGGTGTATGGCTGACGCGAGGGTTGACGCGTGACTACAGCCGGAATTTCGTGCAACAGAATCCGAAAGAGTTTTGATCGCACTGAGGCGGTGTCAGAGCTTTCGATTGAATTTCAGTCCGGACAGACGACGGCATTGGTTGGCCCGTCCGGCTGCGGGAAATCAACCGTTCTGCGAATGATAGCAGGGCTGGAAACGCCCGACATGGGGCACATCGCAATTGGCCATGAAACACCAAAGCAGGTCGCCCGCCGCGGGGGGCTTGCCATGGCGTTTCAAGATGCATCGCTGCTGCCATGGCGTACCGTAAGATCCAACATCGCATTGGGCGCGGAACTCGCTCGCAAACCGGTGGTTCGCGTAGATGACCTGATCAATCTTGTCGGGCTGGACGGGTTTGCCGAGCATCGGCCTGCTGAATTGTCAGGTGGTATGCGCCAACGCGCCGCAATCGCGCGCAGCCTGATATCTGAGCCAGAGGTTCTGCTGTTGGACGAACCTTTTGGGGCCGTCGATGCGATCACGCGACGTCGATTGAATCAAGAGCTCCCGCCATTGTGGCGCGAGCGCCAAACGACAACACTTCTCGTTACGCATTCCGTGGAAGAGGCGGTTTTGCTATCAGATCGCGTGATCGTGCTGTCATCTCGTCCTGCGCGTATCCTGGCGGATATACAGGTCGACATTAACAGAGACTGTACGTTTTCACCCACAACTTCACCAGACTTTCGCGCTCTTGTGACGCAAGTACTGACCGCGTTGGAGGAGGATAAGTAGGTGGCACCGGGACGTATCATGCTGGGCGTCTTGCTTGTGCTTCTAGTCTGGGAAGGCTTGGCGCACGTTCAGCCAGACAGCATGTTGATCAGTGGACCATTTGATATCGCGGAGTATATCAACGATCATTCTGGGCTACTTTTCAGGGCAGCGACCGAAACCTTAAGGAATGCCGCGCTCGGGTTCTTTTGGGGGAACCTTGCGGCGGTGGCCTTGGCCTGTTTCGTGATATTGATCCCGAAGTCAGAATGGGTAGTCTCGGCGCTCGCGCTTCTAGTGTTTTGCATTCCTCTGATCGCGAGCGGCCCGATTTTACGGGTCCTATTCGGGCCCGGAGCTGGACCACAGATCGCTTTGGCTGCACTGGCTGTTTACTACACCACATTCCTGGCCTTGGTAGTGGGTCTTCGGGCGATCTCACAAAGCTGGACAGATTTGATGACTGTTTACGGCCGGGGCCGCCTGTCGACACTATTCATTGTGCGATTCAGAGCCAGCTTGCCTTACCTGTTTGTGGGATTGCAGATCGCGGCGCCAGCTGCCTTTCTGGGTGCGATGATTGGAGAATTCACAGGCGCCGAGCGAGGATTAGGTGTTTTGACCTTGCGGGCCATGCGCGGCCTTCAAACGGATGCGACCTGGGCGCTGGCGGCTATTTCCGCATCTCTGGCTATGCTCGGGTACGCGTGCGTTGGTCTGCTCAAAAGCAAACTGACGCCACATGCACCGACAATCCTACTATCGACGCCCAGAGTTGGTCAAAAGCGCGCGCTGTCTACTCAAATACTCGGTATCGTTTTTCTGTCTGCCATGGTTTTGGTTCTGTGGCAGGGACTGATGGATTTGTTCAACCTGAACTCGTTCTTCGCGAAGCGACCAGCGGATATTTGGACCTTCGTTTCCAACACTACGAACCTGAACACATTGCTAACTGCGCTTGGCGAAACCCTGGCTTATGCGATACCCGGATATCTCGCCGGTTTGGCCCTTGGTGCGGGGCTGGCCGTGATTTTAACGCTTTGGCCACCAGTGGCGCGGTCGATTATGCCGACCGCCATTTCATTGCGCGCCGTGCCGATCATCACAACTGCGCCTTTGCTGGTTCTGGCATTTGGGCGCGGCTTTACCGGAACCGTTGCAATTGTCGCTGTAATGGTTTTCTTCCCAACTCTTGTTGCCTGCCTGCAGGGTTTACGGCAGGCTCCAACGCAAATCGTGGATCTTTTTGAAAGCTATGGTGCCGGCCGTTTGAAGCTACTGCGATTCGCCCAAATCCCGGCCATGTTGCCCGCTTTATTCGCGTCTGCCCGCATGGCAGTGCCAGCCGCGCTATTGGCTGTCACTACAGCTGAGTGGCTGGCAACCGGGCGCGGCATAGGCGTGTTGATGGCACTGACCGCGAGTACATCAAACTACAATATGCTGTGGTCTTGCGTTGTCCTTTTGTGTCTTGCGGCAGTCACAGCATACGCTGGAGTTGCATGGTGCGAAAAGCGGGTTCTGCGAGTTTATGCGAGCGAGCAAGTGGTATGACAGAAGCTGTTTTTGCAATCCCCGGTGACAAAGACCGGCGCACCGGCGGTTTCATCTACGAAGCCACCGTATTGCGGGTTCTTAACGAGATCGGTTGCAAGACCGAACACCTGAAACTACCGAGTCGATTTCCCGACCCAACGCAGGACGATATGGCAGTGGCACTGAACGCCCTGCGCGCCTTACCCGGGCAACGCCCGGTTATCCTTGATGGATTGGTTTTTGGCTCCATCGACCCAGAGGGTTTGGCGCAGGTAAGCGCCCCTATAATTGCGATGATACACCACCCCCTTGGACTAGAAACTGGTTTGCCGACGGAACGGGCTAAATTCCTGCTCAAAAACGAAGCCGCAGCTCTTCGGCACGCCGCACATATTATCGTTCCAAGTCCAGAAACTGCGCGCGTGCTGGTCAACCAATTCGCCGCAAAACCGGATCTGATAACTGTCGCACCCCCAGGTTTTGATCGTCCGGTTGTCTGTAAACAGCCGAAGCGTCCGCCTTTGATTTTGTCAGTTGGCCTGTTGGCCCGCCGCAAAGGGCATGACACTCTTCTAAGTGCGCTTGAGACAATCAAGGACTTGGAATGGCAGGCTGTTATCGTTGGCAAGGAACACGACAAAAACACCGCGATTGAGCTTTACTCTCAGTCCAAGGCCCTCGGTCTAACCGAG
The DNA here is from genome assembly GCF_013110855.1 of Ruegeria sp. HKCCD4884. Lineage (NCBI taxonomy): Bacteria > Pseudomonadati > Pseudomonadota > Alphaproteobacteria > Rhodobacterales > Roseobacteraceae > Ruegeria > Ruegeria sp. HKCCD4884. The sequence continues at coordinate 123,396 of NZ_WVRJ01000015.1, read as the reverse complement.
CGCGTGACCTTCACCGGCGAGATGGACCAAGTTCCGTTGAACGATTTGTTCAACTCGGCGACCCTTTTCGCGCTTGCGACCCGGTACGAAGGCTACGGAATGGTTCTTGGCGAAGCAATGATGTTCGGACTTCCAATCGTTTCCTGCGACGTGGGTGCTGTCCCTGAAACAGTCGGTGACGCGGGAATTCTGTTGCCACCCGAGGACGCTCTGGCCTTTGGAGCTACTCTGCGTTTGCTTCTCAGAGACCAAGGAACGCGATCACGCTTGGGAAGACTGTCAGACTTGAAGTCGCAGTCTCTACCAACGTGGCGTGAAACCGCGGGAACATTCGCCTGCGTAATCAAATCACTCGCCGAGAAAACCAAATCATAGAGCTTTTTAGCAAGGGCTTCACCAAGATTTGTTTTTTTGGCCACACGGTCTTGGCGGTCAGATCAGCGGCAAAAGACGTGCTTAGCCATAAAGACCTGCATAGTTTCATCCACCAAGGCATCGAATCCTAGAAGCGCAAGGTCGCTGGTTTGTGTTGGACCGACTTTGCAGGGGTTCGCTGACGCATAGTGACTGTGCGTTCTCGCTAGTGGCGAGCAGTTGCCCGACCTCCCATCTTTGGCCTGAAAGGAGACAACCGATGCTCGATACATATACCATTCGCCAAGACGACATGCCTCAAGAGATGCGGTTTCTCTTGAACCAATACCCCCGCGACAGCTGGGAAGCCCATCCGGGTTTCAAAGAAAAAACCAAACATTGGCTCGGCGCGCATGAGATGTTCCGCCGTGTGGCAGAACGTATTCGACTGGATACAGAGAAGCTGTTGAGCAGTGACATGGGGTTTGACGACTACGCAGGGCGGCTGTCCTACTATGGCGGAAATCTGGTTGGGAATTTGCATGGTCATCACGGTTGGGAAGACCACAGCTATTTCCCTGAATTGTCGGCTGCGGACCCTCGTTTTGATGCGGGGCTTGAGTTGCTGGAGCAGGATCACTCCGATCTGGATAAGGTGCTGAGTGACTTTACCCGGACAGCGAACCGTGTGATCAAGCTGTCCGCACTTGATGAGGCGCAAGCTTACGACGAAGCAGGACAGCTCCATGCGACGAGCGATACGATTGAAGCGTTCCTGAAACGGCATCTCAGCGATGAAGAGGAATTGGCCGTGCCAATCATCTTGCATCACCGGCTCAGAGGATGATGCTGAAGTCATGACGGATGCATCTACCGAAGAAGACCAAACTGATATCAACAAGCGCCGCGCACGGGGTGAATTCGTGCGCGGTATTAGCGGCTTTCGCCACGCCATTGGCGATCCAGTGTTTCCGGCAGAACCTGATCGCTATCACCTGTTCGTAGCCCTGAATTGCCCGTGGTGTCACAGAGTGACGCTGGCGCGAAATGTGTTGGGCCTTCAAAACAGCATCACCATGGACGTTGCATTTCCAAACCGAACCGGTGACGACGATCCAGAGGCGCCAAACCTATGGGAGTTTGCACCTGATCGGATTGCATCGCTCACAGGTGAGACTTTGCCAGAATGCACGAGCGAGACCGGCACCGGCAAAGGATTTCGCCTTGCCAAAGAGATCTATCGTGCCGAAGGCTCTGAAGAGCAATCCCTTCCAATCCTGTATGACAAGATACAAGGGCGTATTGTTAACAACGAAAGCGCTGAAATTGTCCGAATGCTGGACGGTGCGGCGGATTCACTTGGCAGCACAATCCCGGCGGCTGAACGCGTTAGGCTTTACCCAGACGAAGTGCCGCGTCATCAAATTCACGACCTGAACGAACGGATATATACAGCGATTAACAATGGTGCCTACAAGGCCGGGTTTTCGTCTGATCAAACGATCTATAAAACAGCTTTTGAAGCCTATTTCGAGACACTCGAATATTTGGAGGAGCATCTCTCAGATGGCAGGCCGTATTTGACAGGCAACCACTTTTCAGAAGCAGATCTTCGCCTGTTCCCAACTCTCTATCGTCACGATCCGGTCTACTATGTGCGGATGAAACTTAATGGTGCCCGAATCCTGGATTACCCATACTTGTGGCGGTGGCTGTGCCGTGTATACGCGTTGCCCGGAATTGCCGAGGCAGGTTCTCTTGTACACTGCCGCCAGGGTTATTTCGGACGCAGTTGGAATAGCGTTGTGCCCAATGGGCCTTTCAAGCCAATGTCGTACCCAGAGGCCTATCGCCACCCTGACCTCGCAACACTGTAGGCCTCGTCAAGGTGTATTGCCTTCGCAGCATATGCGGTTTTTGCCCAAGATGACGAAAGTGAGCTTCCTAGCCAAGTCGCTCGGATACTTCGCAATACCGCGAGTTCGTTTGGTTGAGCACTTCAACCCGAAGCGGAACTGGAAACTTTCAGCGTCAACTTGGCGGGAGTGTATTTAGGTAAGCATCTCGAAGTTTAGCACTTCGACGCCCAACAATTGAATTGGCTAGATCCGAGCAATGCAAAGTCCAGACCCCGAAACCAGTGTATCTCTGGTGAGCTCCAAGAAACTTGAGGCCAAGATCCTCGCACAATTGAGTTCCAAGACCGTTCACTGAGATTGCTCCAATCTCACGAATAAAGATCTCTCTGTCGAGAAGCTCTTCCAACTCTGAAACAAAACCTGAGAGGAGCAAGCGAGTCGCATTCTCATGTCCACGCGCAACATAAATCGCCGGGCAGTATGCAAAGTAGTCCCCTGGCAACAAAGGACGTTTTAGATGATCCGGTGTAAGCTCCGCTTCATCGAACAGTAGTTCAAAGAAACGTTCTTCGGGATCGGACTTTGGAAAAATCAAGCCAACGTGTCCAACGATTTTCGACCCAAGCATTACATAGGGTCCAGACAAAAGGCCCGATTTTTGTATGTCTCGCCATACCGTATCAGCGGCTGAAAACCCACTGGGTAAGCCATCTCCATGGTCCACCTCCATGCATGCCACGGCTTCTGTTACCGCCGACGAGGAGCCACCGAATTCGTTAAGCACTTCCTGATTGTTTAACAAACGATAGGCAGACCCTGAATGCTGTGGTCGCCCGGCCTCCCAATCCGCTCGGCAAGCAACCACATCCTCTAAGCTCCAACCGAGCTTTTCTTGCAGTTGGTACTCAAGGTCACCACGAATATACGACAGCGAGCGCTCATATTTGCTAATGGCGTCAACACTTACGTTGAGTATCATCGCCAGTTCCTCTTGCGTCATACGGCCATGGCGACCGCTGCCAATTCGATGGGAACGTAGTTTCTGAGCAAAAAGAGACGTCCAATTTTTCATTTTGGTATTGGGAACTGCTGGGTTCAACAGCACCAGCATGCCAAAAGTCTTCGCCTTGCCCAAGCTTCTTACGGGTTTCTTACAGGTTTTTACGGTTGTGGTCCGTGGGTTTCGGCCACGGGTTCAGGCAGCGTGAGCATTGTCGACCTTTGTTAAGGAGAAAGACTATGCCCTACTGGACGATACCCTTTGCGTCACTTTTTGAAATGCTATGCTTTGCGGGGCCGCGTGGTCGGAAAGGTCATGGACGACGAACAGAAGAGGCAAGAAAATAGAACCAATAGGCAGTCGATCATGAGATCGAGGCTCAGCAAAAACGTTCAGCTTGCAATGCCTTTGTGACCCGCATTGCTCGCAACACTAGAATTGCAAAGTTGGATATTAAAGGCCCGCTTAGGGCTGTGTGCTGTCATCTAATCTCTTTTTTCGACAAAGCGTCCCGAAGCGCGTCGCCCGCCAGATTAATTGACAGGACACAGACGACGACCGCCAACCCCGGCCACACCATCTGTAGCGGTGTCGACCGCATGTGGATGCGTGCATCGAGGAGCATTGTCCCCCATTCCGGCATAGGGGGCTGCACTCCGAAACCAAGAAAGCCCAGGGTCGAGATGCCCAGGATTGCGCGGGCGAACATACCAGTCCAAACTACAATGAGTGAGGGCACCAGCGAGGGCAAATAGTGCCAGCGAGCGATATAGAGTGGCGATAGCCCCGCCAGCCCTGCTTGAACCACATAGCCGCGTGTTTTAAGTGACAGCCCGATGCCGCGAGCAACGCGGGCATAGCGCATCCAGCCAACAACGCTTAGCGCGAAGATCAGACTAGCCGTTCCGGAGCCCAGCACACCCGCGATCACTACAGCAGCGACAAGCTCTGGGAAGGCGAGGAAAGTGTCGGTAACGCGCATCATGGCCCAATCCAGCCATTTGCCGCCCAAGGCAGCGATCAGGCCAATAACAGTGCCGATGAACAGGCCCAGCAAGGAAATGAGGAAGGCCAAACCCAATGACCATCGCGCCCCGTAGAGAAGCCGTGAAAGGATGTCCCGCCCGAGAGCGTCAGTACCCAGCAAATTTTCTGATGTAGGCGGACTCAACCTGTTGGGAATGTTGATAGCAGCCGGATCGAACGGGGCAAACATTGGGCCAGCGACCGCAATCACGACAAAAACCAGGGCGAGGATTATGACGCTACGCATCGTGCCCTCCGATGCGGGGATCAAGCAGGCTATAGGCCAAATCGATCAGCAAGTTGACAACAACGAAAACCACGGCAGTGAGAAGAACAACAGCCTGAACCTTCGGGAAATCCCGAGAGAAGATTGCTTCGACCAGAAAGCTGCCGAGACCAGGGCGGCCAAAGATCACCTCGACCACCACCACGCCTTCGAGCAGGAAAGCCAGCTCCAAGCCTAGCACAGTGATCACTGGGATGGCGGCATGGGGGCCTACATGGTCACGTTCAATCGTGCGTTCGGATACGCCGCGCCGCCGGAACGCTGGCAAAAATGCGCTCTCGCGCGCCTCCAGAATGCCCGAGCGGATGATCCGTGTCAGCGATGCGGATACGCCAAGACCCAGTGTCAAAGCTGGGAGGATCATGTGGGCTGGTGTGCGCGCGCCCATTGCTGGGAGCCATCCGAGTTCGACAGAGAAAAGCAGGATCAGCAACAGCCCAAGCCAGAAGGCGGGAATTGCGACACCCAGCGAGGCAATGCCAACGGCGAATCTGTCGATCCATCCACCTGGCTTTTTTGCAGCAATGATTGCTAGGGGTACAGAGATGACCAGGCCGATCAGTAATCCTGCAAAGGCCAAGGGCACGGTGTAACGGATAGCGGTCCACAGTTGTGGCCAGATTTCCTGCCCGGTCACAGAGGACTTGCCAAAATCGCCTACAAGTAGTGGCCGCACCCATCCGACAAAGGCGCGCCAGAAGCCTTGATCCAGCCCGACCTCAGCGCGAATTTGCTCGATCACATCAGGTGGGACGATTGTAGCGTAGCGTGCCAGTGCAATTGCCAAAGCGGGATCTCCTGGAGCGTGCCACAAGAGGGAGAAGGTCGCGATGGCTGCGCCGCCCAGAACCACGAAAGCTCTTAGCAGCAGGCCGAGAATTATACGGATCATGCTGAAAGCTCCAAAGCACCGAGAGCGATAGCCGCGTTCCTGAGCGTCAGGCCGTATTCCGTTTTCGGGGAAGCAACAAATGCACTGGCGTCGCCAAACTCCTCGATCCGTCCTTCGCGCAAGACGGCGATGTCGTTGCCATAGGCGCAAGCATATCCCAGATCGTGGGTGACGATCAGCGCCGCAAAGCCTTCTTCGGCTTGAAGCTCCGCGATCAACCTCGCTGTGTGCTTCTGTGTGGCGGCATCCAACGCGGAGAGGGGTTCGTCGAACAGGATCAGCGGAGATTTGGCGATAAGTGCACGGAGGATACCTACGCGCTGCGCCTGTCCGATGGAAACCTCTGAGGGCCGCCGGTCGAGCACATCAAGGGGTAATTCCAGACCCTTGCAAAGCCGTTCTAAGCGGCTGGTATCCATCTTGGTCTTTTGCGCAATCAGCGGCTCATTGACCGATTGCATCAGCGAAAGAGCTGGATTGAACGCCGAGCGCGGCTCTTGCATTACCAGTGCGGGGCGGCTTTGTGATACGGACCTGCCGTCCCAAGTGATCCTGCCCTTCGCGGGCTTCAGGATACCCAAGATCGCGCCAATAAGCGTCGATTTCCCCGCCCCGCTTTCGCCGACAACAGCAAGCGTTTTGCCGGAGGCCAGTGTTAGCGAGACATCGTGAAGTGTGGTGGCTGCGCCACGGCGGATCGATACGTTTTCTACGTCTAGCACGGCAGGGACATCCAACTACGGTGTGCCACCAAAGATTTGGCGGCCCTGCTTTGCGGGCGATCCAATAGCTCCTCCGTCGAGGCCGCTTCAACAAGGTGACCGGCATCCATCACCAAAACCTTGGATACGCGTTTGACAGCCATTCCGAGGTCATGAGTGATCAGGATCATCGCGGTTTGGGTCCCTGTCAGAAATCTTGCCAACAGGTCCATAGATGCCGCTGCGACCACTGGGTCGAGGGCCGATGTTGGTTCATCCAGTACAATCAGATCCGGTTTTCCGATCAGAGCCATGGCGATGACAAATCGCTGCTGCATGCCGCGGCTCCATCCCCATGGTCGTTTGCCGGTGTCGCCATGCGCTATATTGAGAGCAGAAAAGAGACCCTTTTGGTCAGCCGAGCCCGGTCTCATCCCCAATGCACGTTCGGCCTCGCGCCAGTGAAAGGCCATGCTTCGCAGCGGGTCTAAAGCTTCGTCCGGGCTTTGTGGCACATGTGCGACGCTATACCCTTGGGCTCGCAATTCGTCGATCAATGAAAGACCCAAAGTAGACTTGCCAGATCCTGACGCACCCACGAGGCCGATACGGTCCCGAGGTTCAATGTCTAACGATGTTGGATGTAGAATGGTTTGGCCTGAGCGCTGAACGCTCAGGCCGGAAACGGAAAGCGTCATTCTTCCCACTTGGTCTCGTGCGTCAGCCAGTAGAATTCCGTTGGGTGAACGGCAAAGCCACTCAGACCCGGGCGCGAAACGACCAGCATGCTTTTGTGAAAGACCGGGATCAGCGCAGTGTCTGCGGCAATGATCTCTTGCACTTTCCGGTAAATCTCTTCGCGCTTTTCTTGCTCAAAGCTAGCGCGCCCTGCATCCAAGAGCGCGTCCAGCTCAGGGTTCGAGTAACCCCCTGCGTTGGAGCCACCATCGGTTTTAAGAAGCGTTTCGAGTACGGCGCCGGGATCACCCTGAGGGGTCATCACCCATGCTTGCAAGAACATGTCGGCCTCACCTGCGGCAATTGCATCATTGCTTGCTCCATATTCGCCAACGCGGATATTTGATTTTATACCAATAGCTTGCAGGAAGGCCTGCGTGAGCTCTGCCGTAGGCGCCAGGGACGCCCGGCTGGAGTAGGTGACAATATCGATTTCCAGCGGCTCACCATCGAGCATCCAGCTGCCGCCCTGTTTCACAGCACCGGCCTTGGCCAGCAGCGCCTCGGCTTGAGCCATATCGTAGACCGCCGGAATGTCAGCGGCCCAGCCTTTGCCTTCGGGGAACATGGTGCCCGCCGGGACGCCAGCAACTCCAGAGAGGGCAGCATCCACAATGCCTTGGCGATCAATCGCGACCGACACGGCCTTGCGCACCAACGGGTTCGACATTGGACCGCTTTTGGCGTTCACGGTATAGAAAAAGAGGCGTGCCGTGGGACCGGACATGCCGACCGAACCTCCCTCCTGAATGCGCTCAAAATCGGTTTCCGGGTAGTTCATGACCATGTCGACCTCGCCTGCCTCAAAGGCGAGCGCCTGGGTGCCCGGATCATCGGAGAAAACAACGTTCACCTCTTTCAAAGCAGGCGTGCCCATGCGGAAGTCTTCGTCCGCTTCAACGCGGTAGAGTTGGTCCGGCACCACTTCTTTGAAGATAAAGGGGCCGGTCCCGTTGATCGGATACTCATCAGAGGCGCCGCCCAGAACTGCGATGCCGGGTTCGGACAAGGTCCATGGGAAGGCAGAGTTGGGGCTGTTGGTTTCGAATACAACAACGTTGTCGCCGTCTGCGGACATCCCGGCGAGGTCCAAAAGGTTTGCAATCCGTTTGTTGTGTCCAGCTGCCCCTTCTTCCGAGATTGGTGTGATTGCATCAACTACGGCCTGAGCCGTTACAGCTGTGCCGTCGTGGAACGTAAGATCATCGCGGAGCGTGACACGCCAAGTGGTGGGCGAGGACTGTTCAACGCTTTCTGCCAAGCGCGGGTAGAGATTCAAATCGTAATCGAGACCCATCAGAGTTTCGGTAACGCCCAGCCTGTTCGACATCCAGCCGTTATACCCTTCGCGGGGATCAGGCACTTCGGTGTCGGGGCCAAAGCCACCAGAAATGGTAAGTGTGTCCTGCTGGGCCACGGCGGGCACAACGGAACTCAAAGCCAAAGCAGAGGCAAAGGCGAGCTGTTTTGCGAATGACATCTATGAATCCTAGGGTTGCGGTTGCAGAAGTTCAGCTAGCACCAAATTGACAACGCGAGCAGCGGTGGCGCGGGCTGCAAAGGGAGTACGCGAGCAAATCTAAACTCGCAAACAAAAAATGATATTACATAACATTATTTGAGACCCCGTACTCTTAGCTCGTGCCACTTGAAGTCTAACCTGTCGTGGAAGTTCTGCTCCCAGATCGGGCCGATCTCTGGGTGCGTGGCGACCTGAGTTGTGATCCAGGTGCATTTAGGGAGATCCGGCTTTTGGTTGTACCAAGCGTAAAGCATAGCAAGATAGATGTCGCAGGGGGACAGACGGTCGCTCAAGAGATACTTGTGATCTGATGTTTCGGTCTCGATACACTGGAACGCCGCGTGGATCCTTTCCCAAGCCGCTTTGCGGATTGAGGCTTCAATCGATGCACGGTCGCCCTCATAGGAGACATCACTGAAGTACCGATCAGTATAACTCCGGCGCAAAATACCTTCATAAACATTTACAGACAAAAAAACTGACCACCTTAAGAACATAGGATGGTTATCAATCCAAAGCTCAGGGCCGTGTCGGAGGGATGGTTCAACAAAGGAAAGATGTGCCAGAATGGCCGCGACCTCGGTCAAACGGGTTCCATCTTCCAGTTCAAGGATCGGCACTTGACCCCAGGGATTCAACCCTTCGACTTTTGCACCCAAAGGAGCATTTGGGACCGACACCATAGGTTCGTAATCGAAATTAATCTTCGCAGCAGCAAGGGCGGCTTGTATTACGAAACCGCCGGAGCCGAGGCGATTGTGCAATCTGTATTTCATCAGCTTGGGTTTTCTCGTCGCTTGTCTGAGCTGTGGAGATTATTGCGGGCGCGTCAGTTTGCTTTGCTGCACCTCAGACGACCAGGGCAATCCGCGCACAACGCCCGCGGCGATACGGCCCCATTCATCCGCCCCTTTTGCACCTTTTCCGCAGCCTCCAACAGCGACTGCGATCTTGTCGTCCAGCACAGTGTCAATAATTGGGAGCCCGCTCTTTGTCGCGGTAACCGCACAAGTGTCGGTTTTCCATGTCGGGCAGGTTTCCAGAACTGGGATGAGTTCTTTTAGACGCGCTGTGAAATCGTTTCGGTTCGCAGCCAGACCTTCGCCTTTGAACCAGTTTTGCAACCCTTCTAGGGAAGCAAACTGCGGGTCCGACGTGTCACCAACCCCAATTTTCAAGTAACTTTTTCCATCAGGATAGCGAATGGGAGGGAGGATATAGGCGCCGATGCTGGTGTCGATCATCGTCGGCATATCTTGCAAGACGCGTGAAGCCTCGCCTTCGATTTGAACCAGAACAACTGTGCGCCCATAAGTCGTGAGCCCGAGGTTTACAGGGCTCAATCCCAACGGTGCGGTGAAGGCTCCAGCGGCGACTAGCGCCTTTTCAGCAATCACGTTGGAGCCATCCCAAAGCTCGATATCTACGCCATTAGCGGTAGCATATATCTTGCGCGCGGCTTGCCTGATGCAGGTAGCGCCAGCCTTTTCAGCTAGGCGAGTCTGCGCCTCAACCATGCGACGCGGGCTGATGTATCCAGCACCATTTGTTTCGACCAAGCCGTCAGCGTCATCCTGGACCGAAAGATAAGGATAGCGACTCCGTATCTCCGCCGCGTTTAGTCGTTCCACCGGCACTCCGTTCTGCTCACCCGTAGCTGCGCAAAAGGCGTTGTATTGCGAGCCCGGAACACCAAGCCCTAGATAGCCAACAGGTGAATAGAAGTTAATCCCGCTGCGAGCTTCCAACTCTCTGTAGCGTTCAATCGATTTCCCAGCAGTGTTGGCCCATTCAGGCATCGGATCGACATGGCGCGTCATTCGACCTTCATCGTAATGGCTGGCAAAGACGCCCCTGTGATCGGCACGGTTCTCTGGTTCATCAGGTCCTATACAAACGACGCCATCAATTCCTTCAGCCAAATGGCGCGCCGCTGCACCACCGATCAAGCCACGGCCTACCACAGCAATCCTGTACATCACGTTCTCTATCCCGAAGTGTTGTTCTATTTGACGTCTGGCCTGCGCCTAATACTTTGACGACTCGCTTGAACCAATTGACCCGTAGTCTAAACGGTCTTCGGAAAACAGCGTTATTTCGTCTGAAGTGTCGCATGAACTGAATTATCAACAGCGCGATTTGGATAAGTCATTTATGCATCTTTGTGCCCTTAATGATCTTGTCTACGATTTTCTTGTCAGCCCGTAGGGCGATGCCAACAGTATTGGCTTCGTCTGGTCCATGGTCCGCAAAAACCGCTCGGTTGGCGTCGTCGTGCCCTGTGGCGAACATCTCCTCGATGTAAGCCACTGTGTCCACGCCCCTGCTTTGAGCCCGGTTGCGGATATTGGTCAGCACGTTGGCCGCGCCTGACAAAATGATCACAGGCTGAACGCTCATCGGCAGATGCCTATTACCTTCACTGTCCTCGTAGGGATTGCCGATCAGGTCGGGATTGGCCCCGGTGATACCACTCATAAGGAAGGCGGTGACGTTCAGTTTCTGCCAAGCAGCGAGGTCGTCACGGACGATGATAGCAATCTTGGTGTCGAACATGTTTGTGTTCCTTCTTAGATAATTGTGATCATGGACGCGGCGAGGCTCAAGCCAAGGGCATAGTTGAAGAGCCGTGCAATCGTCGGGTTCTGCAAGAGCCTGCGCAGGGCAGCTCCGCTGGCAAGCCATGGGAAACATCCCAGAATGGCAGCAGAAATGAACACGGCGCTGAGCGTGCTCGCCTGCACAAAGACTGACCCTTCTGCCGCCATGAACGCCCCAACAATTGACACCGAGACAATCCACGCCTTGGGGTTCAACCATTGAAGCAGGAACGCAGGAAGAAAGCCTAATGCTTGCGTGGTGTCTTGTTTTGAACTGTCCGTCACCGGAGCGGTTGCAATCATCCATGAAAGCCAGAGGATCGCACCCATCCCCACAGTGCGCAGCACCGACAAAGCCATGTCATTTTCCAGCAGGATCGAACCCAGACCGAACCCAACAATGAACAGAACGAGGCCCGTGCCCACTGCTGTTCCCAGAAGGGCTGGCATGCCGCGCAAAATACCCATCCGCGCGCCAACAGTTGTCAGCAAGACATTCGATGGCCCGGGTGTCACCGAGGCGATGAAGGCGAAAGCGAAGAAGGCCGTGAGCTCCATGGCCGATTGCCCCAATTGTTTTGTCAAAGTCATCACTTTTCAGAAGATGTTTCTGTAATGCTCCATGAATGACGTGTACTATTCGTGCCAGTAGAAATCTATCGAAACGATTTCGGCAAAGAAGGGTGAAAATGGACATCGACCGAACAGATCAACGTATTTTGGCGCTCTTGTCGAAGAATGCGCGGATGACCAACAAGGAGCTGTCTCATGAGGTCGGTCTCGCGGCTTCAAGTGTGCATGAACGGCTGAAGCGGCTACAGGAGAGCGGCCTGATTGCAGGAAGCTATACGGACGTCCGGTTGGACCGGCTGGGTCTGTCTCTCAAAGCATTGCTGTTTATACAGATGGCAGAACATCAGAAGACCGAACTTGATGGATTTCTGAGAGAAGCCTTGAAAATCCCCGAGGTCCGCGCAGGGCGAATGATTGGCGGGCGCTTTGACGCGATTGTCGAAGTCGTGACCCGTGATACGAACCACCTGCACCGGTTGGTCGTAGAAAAGTTTTCTTCGCGCGCAGAGATAAGCCGAATTGAAACATCTATCATTTTTGAAAGCGTTGAGCAGCGCGATCTAACGGACACGCTTGAACTAACCTATCTACGCGCTTGAAAAGCAGACCTTGGAGCAACCGTAGCGAAAGTCTCAAAAGTCCGCATTTAGGGATTTGCAAAGCCCGACGATGAAGGTCCGTTTTGGGCTGGAAGCAGCAGTCCTCAAGCTTCACGGGGGCCACGACCATAGCATTGGGCCAACCAAAATTTGCACTGTGCGAAATTAGCTTTGAATTCGAAAATCAGTGGGTGGCTATTGCGCCCAAGGCTTTGGGCCAAAGATGCAAATCTTTAGGCGAAATGCAAAACTATGGGCGCCCCTACAACCGGTCAGAAATCAAGATTCTCCACGCTCAGGGCGTTTTTCTGGATGAACTCCCGACGCGGCTCGACAACGTCGCCCATGAGCTTGGTGAACAGATCATCTGCCTCGACCATGTCATCGACGCGTACCTGCAACAGCGTGCGGGCGTCCGGGTCAAGCGTTGTTTCCCACAGCTGGTCCGGGTTCATCTCACCGAGGCCTTTGTAGCGTTGCAGCGACAAGCCCTTTTCACCCTCTTCCAAAATGGCCCGCAGCAGGTCCAGAGGGCCGTGGATAACCTGAGATCGGTCACGGCGGATCAGCGTCGCTGGCGTGTTATACACCTCTTGCAGGCTTTGAGTGAAACTGCCGGTCTTACGCGCCTCACCCGAGCGCAGCATGGGGCCGTCCAGAGTGCGGACCTCTTCGACGCCGCGCAGGATGCGGGCCAGACGGATGCCGTGGTCCTGCGTGATCCGGCCCTGCCAGCCGCGTTCATATTCCAGCGCGATCAGGTCAAGACGAGCAGCAACCTTGTCGGCCACGCCTTGCAGGTCGGCATCAACCGCACCCGGCACAAATGCACCGGCAACGGCTGCCTGTTCCAGAATGTGACGCGGGTAATGCGTCGGGAAGGCGTCCAGAACACGTTTCAACTGGCGCGCTTCGTCCACGACACGCGTGAGGTCTTGGCCGATGATTTCTTCACCCGAGCCAAGCTTCAACACGGCCCCTTCGACGCCCTGATTGATCAGATAGTCGTCCAGCGCCGCCTGATCCTTCAGGTAAACCTCTGATTTACCTCGTGAAACCTTATAAAGCGGTGGCTGTGCGATATAGAGATACCCACCCTCGATCAGTTCCGGCATTTGCCGGTAGAAGAAGGTCAGCAGCAGCGTCCGGATGTGTGCACCGTCCACGTCGGCATCGGTCATGATGACGATCTTGTGGTAGCGCAGCTTTTCGATGTTGAACTCATCGCGGCCAATGCCCGTGCCCAGCGCCATCACCAGGTTGCCGATTTCCTGTGACGACAGCATCCGGTCAAACCGCGCGCGTTCCACGTTCAGGATTTTCCCGCGCAAAGGCAGAACAGCCTGAGTCAGACGATCTCGACCCGTTTGGGCCGACCCTCCGGCCGAGTCCCCCTCGACCAGGAATACTTCGGTTTTGGACGGGTCTTTTTCCGAACAATCTTTCAGCTTCCCGGCCAGATAGTTCACATCCATCGCCGTCTTGCGGCGGGTCAGTTCACGGGCCTTTCGGGCAGCCTCACGGGCCAGAGCGGCCTCGATGATTTTGCCGACGATACCCTTGGCATCATTGGGGTTCTCTTCGAACCATTCAGCCAGCTTTTCATTCATCAGGCTTTCGACCGCAGGTCGCACCTCGGACGAAACCAGCTTGTCCTTAGTCTGGGACGAGAATTTCGGATCCGGCACTTTCACCGACAGCACGCAGGTCAGACCCTCACGTGCATCGTCACCTGTAAAGCTGACCTTTTCCTTCTTTGCGATCCCGCTGGACTGCGCATAGTTGTTGATCGTCCGTGTCAAAGCGCCCCGGAAACCGGCGACATGCGTACCACCATCCCGCTGCGGGATGTTGTTGGTGAAGGGCAGAACCGTCTCATGGTAGCTGTCATTCCACCACATCGCGATTTCAACGCCGATGTCGTCACGCTCGCCCTTGATATAGATCGGCTCGGGCATGGCCGGGGTCTTGGACCGGTCGAGATACTTGACGAATTCCTTGACGCCGCCTTCATAAAACAACTCGGTTTCCAACCGCTCAGCAGGGCGTTCATCAATCAGGATGATCCGTACGCCTGAGTTCAGGAAGGCAAGCTCGCGCAGACGCTTTTCCAGCGTTTCAAACGAATACTCGAGGTTCGAAAACGTGTTGGTCGAGGCCAGAAACCGCACCTCGGTCCCGGTGCGATCGCCGCATTCACCCACGACCTTCAGATGTTCCGCTGTCTCGCCACCCTCAAAGCGTGCGACATGCTCCTTACCCGCACGCCAGATGCGCAATTCCAGCCAATCTGAAAGAGCGTTCACAACTGAAACGCCAACACCGTGCAGACCGCCCGACACCTTGTACGAGTTGCTGTCGAACTTACCGCCCGCGTGCAGTTGGGTCATGATGACTTCAGCCGCTGAAACACCTTCTTCCGGGTGAATATCGACCGGAATTCCGCGCCCGTTATCACTGACCGAGACGCTGGAATCCGCATGGATTTTTACGGTTACATGGTCAGCATGACCCGCCAAGGCTTCATCGATCCCGTTGTCGACCACCTCATACACCATGTGGTGCAGACCAGAGCCATCATCCGTGTCCCCGATATACATGCCGGGGCGCTTTCGAACAGCCTCCAACCCTTTGAGAACCTTGATGGAATCTGCGCCGTATTCTTGAGGAGCCTGTGCGTCTTCGGACATTCAGTCAGTACCTATATTATTTTGGTAACTTATACGTTTTCTGGTGGGGAATGTCACGCGATCCCCCAAGATTTTGTGTTTGCGAGGGTCGTTTTTTGCCTGCTGGTTACAGTCTCACAAGCGATCAATGTCAGCGGCGATATCCGCAGCGATTTCATCTGCGTCCACATCCTTGCGCTCAGCAGACAATCGCAATCCAAGAATGTCCGACTGATACCGCGCCGCCAGTCGATCCGGGTCATGTTCAGACCGGATTTCACCAGCATTCTGAGCGCTTCGGAACAGCTCGGCAAAACACGCTTTCATCTCAGTCATGTGCCGCGCGGCCTGATCCGCAAGGTCGTGATCTTTCGCCTGCAACTCCGCATATGTCTTTGCCAACATGCAGGCTTTCGTCGGGTTCTCGACCGCTTCGATCACCAAACGGGGCTGCGCTTTCAACGCCTCTTTTGGCCCCAACTTTTCAGCCAAAGCCTTTAGGCGTGCCACGCCTTCCCGTGTGTAGCTTTCTATTGTCAGCGCATAGAGCGCGTCCTTCGAGCCGAATGCCGCATAAAAACTGCCGGGCTTTAGTTTCAATTCCCGCTCCAGATCCTTCAGCGACGTCCCGGCCCAGCCCTGACGCCAGAAGATGTCCTTTGCTTTAGCAATCAGAGCATCACGATCATATGCGGGTTTCCGAGGCATCAACATCACCAATTCTTGAACGTTCACTCAAATATATACTTGAGTGATCGCTCAATAAACCCTAAATACGACTCATCGCGCCAAAACAGGAGTTCCGACATGGCCAATTTTCCGTCGCACGACCTCGAATCCGCCCCTGAAGGGTCCAAACCTCTTCTCGAAAAATCGCAGGCCGCGTTTGGTCGCTTGCCCGGTTTGCACAAGGTGATGGCCGAAAGCCCGCAGCACCTGGAAGGTTATCAGGTTCTGCATGGCCTCTTCTTGCAAACCGATTTCGACAATGATGAGAAAACCGTTGTTTGGCAGACCATCAACGTGGAAAATGAATGTCACTACTGCGTGCCAGCGCACACTGGTATCGCCAAGATGATGAAAGTCTCGGACGAAATCACCGAGGCACTGCGCAATGAAACTCCGCTGCCTTCGGCCAAGCTTGAGGCACTGCGCACCTTCACTCTGCAAGTGATGGAAACACGCGGCAACCCGACCGAGGAGCAGTTGCAGGCGTTTTTCGACGCGGGCTATTCACACCGTGCGGTTCTGGATGTGGTGCTGGGCTTGGCTCAGAAAACAATGTCGAACTACGTCAACCACATGGCCAAGACACCGGTCGACGAGGTTATGCGCGGTTTCCTGTGGGAACGTAAAGTCAGCGAACCGGCCTAAGCAGTCACGACCGAGCCCTCATCCCCTTCGGTGACAACCACCATCTGGGCCCGGTCCCCCAGTTCTGTAAACAACTCAGGCCCGGTGCCCGTCATCCAGGCCTGAGCCCCCAGAGCGCAAATCTCATCATAAAGCGCCGCGCGCCGATCTGCGTCCAGATGGGCGGCCACTTCGTCCAACAGAACAATCGGAGGTGCCCCAACCATCTCTGCCAATGCCCGCGCGTTGGACAATATCAAAGACACAAGCAACGCCTTCTGCTCGCCGGTCGAACAATCCTTGGCCGGAACGCCCTTTGCAGCGAACACCCCATACAGGTCTGACCGATGCGGCCCTACCAAAGTCCGCCCCGCCGCCAGATCCCGGAAGCGGCTCTCGTTTAACGCGTCACGCAAATCCTCTGCTGTCTGAGGCATCGCACCTTCTGTCTGGACCAATTCCAACTCAGCTGACGGAAAAGCCGTCTCCGCCCGATCCTGCGCGGCGCGCAAATAATCCAGCGCCGCAACGCGAGCGGCATGTATGCGATGCCCGGACTCCGCCATCTGACCCTCCAGGGCCGCGTACCAATGGGCATCCCGCACCTGCTCTTTCAGCAAACGGTTCCGCTCGCGCATAGCTTTTTCATAAGTCAAAGACGCTTCGGCATGGGCTGGGTCGAAACTCAGCGCGATACGGTCCAGAAATCGCCGTCGCCCTTCGGCTCCTTCAATCCAAAGCCGGTCCATCGAAGGGATCAGCCAAACAACCCGCGCCAGTTTCCCCAGCTCGATCTGGCTCGAGGTTTTTTCGTCAATCCGAACCTGCCGCGCCGCGCCACCCTCGGACCAGGTTTCCACCTCGTAACGCTGCCCCTGCGTATCCAATATCCCCGACAGCTTCCACCCCAACGCCTCGGGCCGTCGTGTCATCTCAGCCGCGCTTGCCCGACGCATACCACGACCGGGCGAAAACAAAGAAACCGCTTCCAGAATATTAGTCTTGCCCGCTCCATTGGGCCCGTGAATCGCAACCGGCCTCCCGTCCAGCGACAGGCGCGCCAGCTTATGAGACCGAAAATGCGAGACCGTAAGCTCGGTCAGGGCCAATCCCATGACCCCTCCCTTCATCTTTTCAAAAATACTCCCGCCGGAGGCGTCGCGCGTCAGCGCGATCAGACGCGCATCGGCATCACAACATAAACCGCGCTTTGATCATTGCCTTCACGCATCAGGGTCGGATCACCTGCCGAGTTGAACAGGAACACAGCATTCTCACGATCGACCTGAGACGCAATCTCCAGCAGATACTTGGCGTTGAACCCGATCTCCAACCGTTCATCCCCATAGGCGACGGCCAGTTCTTCTTCAGCCGCACCACTATCCGGAGCATTGACCGAAAGGACCAACTTGTCGCCATCCAATTGCAGCTTTACCGCACGCGACCGTTCGGACGACACTGTCGCGACCCGGTCTACGGCCTGCGCAAACTCGGCAGCATCGACCTCAAGCTTGCGGGTGTTCCCTTGCGGGATGACGCGTGTGTAATCGGGGAAGGTGCCGTCGATGACCTTCGAGGTCAGGGTGATATCCGGCGTGGCAAAACGTACTTTGGTTTCACTGACCGAAACGGCGATACCCATTTCATCGTCGTCCAGCAGCTTGCGCAGCTCGCCTACTGTTTTGCGTGGCACGATCACACCAGGCATATCTGCGGCCCCTTCAGGCAGGTCCGCATCAATACGCGCCAGACGGTGGCCATCGGTGGCAACGCAACGCAGCACTTTACCGCCATCCGAGCTGTCAGCGACATGCATGTAGACACCGTTCAGATAGTACCGCGTCTCTTCCGTCGAGATGGCGAATTTCGATTTGTCGAACAGCCGGCGCAGCAGCGCGGCAGACGCGGTGAAATTCGACTGATATTCCGAGGACGCCATAACCGGAAAATCCTCTTTTGGCAGCGTTGCCAACGAGAAATTTGACCGGCCCGCCTCGACGGTCAACCGGCCTGCGGCACTGTCTGCGGTCAGCGTTACCAGCGCCCCATCCGGCAGCTTGCGTACGATTTCATGCAAAGTGGTCGCTGCAACCGTGGTCGCCCCGGCTTTCTCGACCTGCGCAGGCGCTTTGTCGACCACTTCGATGTCCAGATCAGTGGCGCGGAATTGGGCCACATCGCCCTCGGCCTCAATCAAAACATTCGCAAGTATGGGTATGGTGTTGCGCCGTTCCACAACGGATTGGGCCTGCGAAACGGCCTTGAGAAGGGTGCCGCGTTCAATGCTGATCTTCATACCCTCAGTTCCTCTGACTTGCGTACCGACATGGGCGGGACTGGCACGTTAGCGGTTCCACCCTGAGGCACAAGGATTTTTTACGGATTTCTGGGTTGGAAAGCCCTTAGCGTCAAGGGCATCGTGCCCAACAAGCCTCAGTTCTGGTCCAACCGTGGATTAATGCGCACAAGAAAACACCCCGGACGCAAAGTTCCGGGGCGTTTGCTTCATGAAATGCTCAGATCAGGCTTCCAGCGATCGCCGCAGCATTTCCACATCTTCAGCGATCTGACCGTCGGTCAGCTTCAGCTCTTCGATACGCTTCACGCCATGCATGACAGTTGTGTGGTCGCGCCCGCCAAAACGGCGGCCAATTTCGGGCAGCGAACGGCTGGTGAGCTGCTTGCACAGATACATCGCAACCTGACGCGGACGCGCGTATGACCGCAGACGTTTGGGGCCGATGATGTCAGACAGACGGATATTATAGTACTCGGACACTTTCCGTTGAATCTCTTCAACGCTTATTTTGCGTTCCGACGCGCGCAGCACATCAGCCAGACAATCCTGTGTCAGCTCCATATCGATTTCGCGGCCCACCAGCGATGCGAAGGCGAACAGACGGGTCAAAGCGCCTTCCAGAACGCGGACATTGGTCGAGATGCGGTGGGCCAGAAACTCAAGTACACCGTCAGCAATCTCCAGATCAGGATAGGTGCTGCTGTACTGCTGCACCTTGTTCTGCAGAATGCCCAGGCGCAGCTCGTAATCGGTCGGATGCAGGTCGACGACCAGACCGCATTGAAGACGCGATTTCACACGGTCTTCCAGATCCTTGATCTCACCCGGGGCTCGGTCGGCGGAAATGATGATCTGCTTGTTCTGATCCACCAGCGCATTGAAGGTGTGGAAGAATTCCTCCTGGGTTGAATCCTTGCCTGCGATGAATTGCACGTCATCCACCATCAGCACGTCAACCGACCGGAACAGGTGTTTGAAATCCATCATTCGGCGTTCGCGTAGGGCCTGAACAAAACGGTACATGAATTGTTCGGCGGACAGGTAGAGCACGTTCAGTTCAGGATGCTTGGTTTTCAATTCCCAGGCGATGGCGTGCATCAGGTGGGTCTTACCCAAGCCCACACCGCCATACAGCACCAGCGGGTTGAATGTGACCGGACCACCTTCGGACACACGGCGCGCCGCCGCATGTGCCAGTTCGTTGGGTTTGCCAACGACAAAACTGTCAAACGTAAAACGGGTGTCCAACGGCGCAGCCTGCAAAGACTCGAGCGCATCCTGCGCAACCTCTGTCACAGGCGCGGCAACAGGATCTGCACGCACCTCAGGAGCAGCTTGTACAGCAGGTTTCGGACGCGCGGGCGAGTTCGCGGGAACCCGAAAATCCAGCCGCTGCACAGTTTCCCCTGCCGTGTTCAATTCATACAATATGAGGTCTGCAAAGTTCTGGCTGACGTAGTTGCCCATAAAATTGGTCGGCACGGAAAAAACCGCCACACCGTTTTGCAGCTCTTTAAATTCCAAAGGCTCGATCCAGGTGGTGTAGTTATTCCGACCGACGGCCTTCAGCAATTTGTTACGCAGTAGTCCCCATTTCTCTTGTGTCATTCAGCGCCTCACGCATCCCATTCTTATTGGCCTGTCGGCCTTATTCATACGAATCCGGTTGCCCGGTTATGCATTCACGCACGCAAAGGTATCCCTGCGCCAAAACCTGCCCGGTTTGGCGGGATGTCTTTCGAATGCACACATGTCCCGCAGAACACCCGAAAATAGGTGAGCGTCCGGAAAACCGGGTTGCACGTAGCACTCTCAATTTTTTAGACAGGGCCGAGAAGACCGGGTTGCACCCGGGTTTCACGACAGATCGGCAGCCTGGCATCAGCCAGTCGTCGCCCATTTCCTCAAATCGATCTGATGCCCGTCAGTTCGACCGAAGAAACAGCCTGTCCCCCCAAGCGAGTGAATCGCTGATAACAGTGGTAACAACTCCAAGCGGGGCGCGGCAACGAAACTCTGATGTTGACTCGGTTCTTTGGCCGAAAGAATCTCTCAGTTTTGTGAAGGCGCGGTTTTCCGGCAACACGAAAAAAGGCGCCGCTCGAAGCGACGCCTTAAATTTAGATCAGCCTTGCTGACATGACCATTGGTCAAATTGCAGCCTTAGCCCAGCGCTTTGACGCGGGCCGACAGACGCGACATTTTGCGGGCTGCTGTGTTCTTGTGGAAAACACCTTTGGTGACGCCGCGCATCAGCTCGGGCTGAGCAGCGCGCAGAGCGGCAGTTGCTGCGTCCTTGTCACCAGAAGCAATCGCTTCTTCGACTTTACGCAGATAGGTGCGGATGCGCGAACGACGCGCTTTGTTTACTGCGAAACGCTTTTCGTTCTGACGTGCGCGTTTCTTTGCCTGGGGCGAATTTGCCATGTGTCTCTGACCTTCGTTCGGTACGGTTATCTTGGTTTGCGCGCCACGGACGTATCCGCACCGGATCAGAAATCACGAGTGTGAGTCGGGCCAAGCGGGCCGCACGCGCATGTATGGCGGCGGTATGTATCCAAGTTTTTCAGGTTTGCCAAGCCGATTCTCAGACCCACCAAAATGAAAACAAAAAGGCGGACACATGGCCCGCCTTCGAACTTGATCTGGAAGGTTTTACTTGTCGCGAAATTGCGCCGCGCGCTTTTCGAGGAATGCAGCCATGCCCTCTTTCTGGTCTTCGGTTGCAAACATCGAATGGAAGACACGACGCTCAAACAAAAGCCCTTCGCTCAACGGCAGTTCATAGCTGCGGTTCACAGCCTCCTTGACGGCCCCAGCTGTCAGCAAGGATTTTTCCGCAATCTTCTGCGCTGCACCCATGGCTTCTTCGATCAGTTTTTTGGCTGGAACGACACGGCTAACAAGACCGGCACGCTCTGCCTCTTCTGCATCCATGAACCGACCGGTGAGGTTCATATCCATCGCCTTGGACTTGCCAACAAAGCGCGTCAGGCGCTGTGTTCCGCCAATACCTGCGACAACACCCAGATTGATCTCGGGCTGCCCAAACTTGGCTGTATCTGCAGCAATAATGAAGTCACACATCATGGCCACTTCACAGCCACCGCCCAGAGCATACCCCGCCACGGCCGCTATGATCGGTTTGCGAATGGCCGAGACACGGTCGTTTACCGAAGCAAACAGATCTGCGCTCAAGACATCGACAAAGCTCATCTCGGACATTTCCTTGATGTCCGCGCCTGCGGCAAATGCTTTGTCGGACCCGGTGAGCACGATGCACCGAACCTTGTCATTGCGATCTGCTTCTTCCAGCGCATCGCAAAGCTCTCTCACCAATTGGGAGTTCAATGCGTTCATTGCATCCGGTCTGTCGAGTTTGATGAGGGCGACGTGGTCTTCGATTTCGACGATGATCGTCTCAAAAGCCATGAGTTGAAAGCTTCCGGTTGTTCCGTTCAGGTATGATTCCTTATCACGCGAATTCTCTGGATCAAGCTATCTTTGGCATTGCGCACAGTAGAAAGATGAGCGTCCCGATTGGGTGATTCTCATAATTTTGGCACCACAGCCCTCGGTCCGACAAGGCTCACCCTCGCGTCCATAGACATCAAAGCTGTGTTGAAAATATCCAAGCTCTCCATCGGCTTGGCGGAAATCTCGCAAGGAAGAACCGCCCGCTTCTATGGCGTCCTGCAACACTTTCCGGATGATCGGAACCAATGCGGCAACACGTGATGCAGAAATCTGCCCGGCTTTGCGACGTGGCGACACCTTGCCGCGATAAAGCGCCTCGCAGACATAGATATTGCCCAATCCGGCAACGATTCCCTGATCCAGCAGAGCAGATTTGACCGGAGTGTTCTTCCCTTTGAAGGCCTCGATCAGATGGTGTTCGTGGAAGTCATTGCCCAGGGGCTCTGGCCCCAGAACCGACAGCAGCTTGTGGTCATCGGCCGTGGCCGTCGGCAACAGATCCATCGCTCCGAACCGTCGCGGATCATTGAAAGTGATGCGCGCGCCGTTGGCCATGTGGAACACGACATGATCGTGTTTCTCCGGCATCGGATGCTTATGCACGAACTGACCCAGCGGATCACCCGAAACCGTCATCCGCCCGGACATACCCAGGTGAATCAACAAAGTCTCTCCACTGCTCAGATCGGCCAGTATGTACTTCGACCTTCTTCGCAACCGCTCAACCCTCTGGCCACTAAGCCGCTCGGCCATACGCTCAGGGAAGGGCCAACGCAGATCCGGGCGGTTCACATCTGCCCGTTCGATCACCACGCCCTCCATAGCAGGGCTCAGGCCGCGTCTTACTGTCTCGACCTCGGGCAATTCGGGCATTACACGGCTCCTATTCCAAAGGGCCGCATTGTGCCCGCCTCTTATGGCCCTATAACAGAGGCGAAATTCGACAAACGGCAAGGCAAATGTCCGACAAAAGCGACAAGACCACTCATTTCGGGTTCGAAACCGTACGCGAGGCAGACAAGGCCGGACGCGTACAGGGTGTATTCAACTCGGTCGCCTCGAAATACGACGTGATGAACGATGTCATGTCGATGGGCATCCACCGGGTCTGGAAGGATGCGATGATGGACTGGCTGGCGCCACGCCCCGGCCAGCGTCTTCTGGACGTCGCAGGCGGCACGGGCGACATCTCGTTCCGCTTCCTCAAGCGCGCAGGCCATGGTCACGCCACCGTTCTGGACCTGACCGAACCGATGCTGGTTGAAGGCCGCCAACGCGCCGAGGCCGATCAGATGTCGGACAGCCTGAACTGGGTGGTCGGCGACGCAATGGCCCTGCCATTCGAAGACAATACATTCGATGTCTACACGATCTCTTTCGGCATTCGGAACGTCACCCGCCCTCAAGAGGCCCTGAACGAAGCATACCGCGTTCTGAAACCCGGTGGCCGTCTGATGGTGCTGGAGTTTAGCCAACTGCCTAATGACGGGCTGCAAAAGCTTTACGATCTCTACAGCTTCAACGTCATCCCACGCATGGGCAAGCTGATCGCCAATGATTATGACAGCTATCAGTATCTGGTGGAATCGATCCGCAAGTTCCCTGATCAAGAGACGTTTCTGGGCATGGTCCGCACCGCCGGGTTCGAAAACGCCAAGTATCGAAACCTGAGCATGGGCATCGCCGCGCTGCATTCCGGCTGGAAGATCTGATGCGCGGTCCTCACAACATCATCCGCCTGATCCGCACAGGCGCCACTTTAGAGCGCACCGGTGCCATGAATGTGGTGCTGGACGCTTTTGAGGCCCCGCGGTCGCTGCGGTTTGTTGCCCATGCGCTGGGCAAGCCGTTCCAATGGCTGGGTTACAAGGGTGATCCCGATATGCCACCCGCCACGCGTGCTCTGACAGCGCTAGGTCCGGCCTACATCAAATTTGGTCAAGTGCTGTCCACCCGCCCCGATGTTGTCGGCAACGAACTGGCCGAGCAGCTGCGCGTGCTTCAGGACAAACTGCCGCCCTTTTCCAAATCCGAGGCCATGGCAGAGGTGGAAAAGGAACTGGGCCAGCCTGTTGCCGAGATCTTTAGCGATTTCAGCGAACCCATTGCCGCCGCATCTATCGCGCAGGTCCATAAAGCCAAGCTGGTCAGCACTGGAGAGGATGTAGCCGTCAAAGTCCTGCGCCCCAATATCGAACGCGCGTTCCGCAAGGATGTAGACGCTTTCTATTTCGCGGCCCGTATCGTACAGCTTTTCGCCCCCGGCGCGCGCCGATTGCGCCCAATGGAGGTGATCGAACATTTCGATGGCGTTGTCCGTGGCGAACTTGATCTGCGGCTGGAAAGCTCTGCCGCATCGGAATACGCCGCCAACACTAAGGACGACGCCGGGTTCTGGTTGCCGCCCGTCGTTTGGTCGCTGTCTGCGCGTCGCGTGATGACACTCAGCTGGGCCGACGGTATCCCGCTGGGCGATAACGCAGCTCTTGACGCAGCAGGCCACAACCGCCGCGACCTGGCCGAACGTGTACTACGCCTGTTCCTGCTGCACGCCCTGCGCGACGGCTATTTCCATGCCGACATGCACCAGGGCAACCTGAAGGTCGCCGCCAATGGCGATATCATCGCCTATGACTATGGCATCATGGGCCATATCGACGAATACACCCGCCGGGTCTATGCCGAGATCCTCTTTGGCTTTATCCGCCGCGACTACAAGCGCGTGGCCGAGGTACATTTCGAAGCAGGATATGTCCCCGCAAACCAGGACGTAGATGAATTCGCCCGTGCCCTGCGTGCAGTTGGCGAACCCATCTTCGGCATGGATGCTTCACATATCTCGATGGGCCGTCTGCTGAACTACCTCTTCGAGGTGACCGAACGGTTCGGCATGGAAACAAGAACCGAGCTGATCCTGCTGCAACGCACCATGGTGGTGGTCGAAGGCGTGGCGCGCTCGCTCGACGACCACATGAACATCTGGGAGGTCGCCCGCCCCGTGGTCGAAGACTACATCAAGCGATCTATCGGCCCTCGCGCCGCTCTACGGGATTTTGGGAAAACCGCGATGGTTCTTGCCCGTTTCGGCCCGCGCCTGCCAGCGCTGGTCGAAAACGCATTGATCGCCCAGACACAAAAAGACGACCAAAAGAACAATCGCCTCAGCGCGTATGTCCTGCCTGCCCTTCTCGGCGCCGGGTTTGGTGTAGCCGCAACGCTTATTGCCATAGCACTCAGCTAAGACAAACCGCCCGCTTCATCTGGCTAAAAATACCTTCGGGGGGAATTGCGCATGGCGCAATGGGGGGCAGACAGCCCCCCTGCTCCATTCTGGCTCAGAGCCGCTCGATGGCAAGGGCAATCCCCTGACCACCGCCGATACACATGGTGATCAAAGCTTTTGTCCCACCCGTACGCTCCAACTCGTACAGCGCCTTGAGGGTGATGATCGCGCCGGTCGCGCCAACCGGATGGCCCAGCGCAATGGCACCCCCGTTGGGGTTTACCTTGGCCGCATCCAGACCCAGCTCCTGATTGACTGCCAGTGCCTGCGCAGCGAAAGCTTCGTTGCTTTCGATCACATCGAAATCACCCGCCGACAAACCGGTCTTCTTGAACAGGTTTTGAACAGCCGGGACCGGGCCAATACCCATGACTTCGGGCCGCACACCCGCATGGGCATAACCAATGACGCGTGCTTTCGGTTTCAGACCCGCTTTTTCTGCCGCGTCCGCCGTTGCCAGAACCATCGCCGCCGCGCCGTCATTGATGCCCGAGGCATTCCCGGCCGTGACGCGCCCGTCTTTCTTGAACACTGGCCTCAAACCTGCCAGCGCCTCGGCTGTAGTCGCTTTTGGGTGTTCATCGACCTTGAAGTCGACCATGTCACGCTTGACCTTAACCTGCACCGGCGCAATCTGGCTTTCGAAAAAACCGCCCTCAATCGCCGCTGCCGCGCGGGTCTGGCTGGTTATTGCAAACTCATCCATCTGCTCACGGCTGATCTGATGTTCGTCTGCCACGTTTTCCGCGGTGACACCCATATGCCCTGTGCCAAACGGGCAATTCAGTGCGCCCAGCATCATATCGAGCGAGGTAACATCGCCCATCTTCGCGCCCCAACGCGCCTGCGGCACGATGTAAGGGCTGCGCGACATGCTCTCGGCACCGCCCGCCACAGCAAATTCCGCATCTCCCAGCATTAGGGACTGCACGGCGGATACAATGGCCTGAGCCCCCGAGCCGCACAGACGGTTCACATTCATGGCCGGCGTACCGTTGGGGATACCCGCCTGCATCGCAGCCACGCGCGACAAATACATGTCGCGTGGTTCGGTGTTGATGACATGACCAAAGACAACGCTGCCGATCTGCGCGCCTTCAACACCCGAACGTTCAAGGGCTGCTTCGGTGGCAACAGTGGCCAGATCAATCGGAGCGGTCGAAGCCAAAGCGCCACCAAATGTGCCGATGGCGGTACGCGCACCATCCAGAATCACTACGTCAGTCATGTTTTCTCCTCCAAAACCCGCGCGCATTATGCACTTGCAGCATGATCTTCAAATTAGACTCACTGTCACGCCCGGAATTGACATTACGTTGCGCAACACGCATGGATTCCGTCATGACGGAAAACACAGACGATATCCTGAACCTCCTGCCTGCACGCCTGAAAGAGGCACGCCGGGCAAAAGGACTGTCGCTTGAGGCGGTTGCCAACCTCAGCGGCGTTTCCCGGTCCATGGTCAGCCAGATCGAGCGCGGCGAAAGCAGCCCGACGATCTCGACCCTGTGGAATTTGACCCGCGCCTTGCAGGTGGATTTTGCCGGTCTGTTGGAAGGTGCAAAAGCCAGTGACCAGATCGAGGTTCTGCGAAGCTCTGGGGTCCCCAGTATCGATAATATGGGGCAGAACTGCCGGATTCGCATCCTGTCCCCACCAGAAGAAGCCGGAGGTCACGAGGTTTACGATATTGAGTTCGACAAAGATGGGGCTTTGAACAGCCAGCCCCATGCCCGCGGTGCGCGTGAACAGCTGACAGTTCTGGAAGGTTCGGTCCGGGTCACATCGGGCAGCGCCATCTCGGATCTCAGCCAAGGGGACACCGCCCGCTATGCCGCTGATATTGTGCATTCCATTTCCGCCAAAGGGCCCGCACGGGTCTTTTTGATCGTAAAGAACGCATGATACCGGCAATTTTCCGCCTTCACGGATTTTTTTCCTTCATATTGTAATTCCCCTATTTGGGAAATTCATCCGCTATGTTAGATGTGCGACTCAGTTGAACGGAGGTCGCCATGGCAGATGCATTCTTGTCCCACATCACGGACACACTCGCGCAAATCGAATCCGAAGGTTTGTACAAGCGCGAACGAATGATCACCTCGCCTCAGGGCGGTGAGATATCCGTGGGCGGCAAGCAGGTGATCAACCTGTGTGCCAATAACTACCTGGGTCTGGCCGATCACCCCGCGCTGATCGACGCCGCAACGAACGCAATGGGCCCAAAAGGCTTCGGCATGGCGTCGGTCCGGTTCATCTGCGGCACGCAAGACATTCATCGCGAACTGGAGCAGAAGCTGGCCAAGTTCCTGAACAAGGACGATGCGATCCTGTTTGCTGCCTGTTTTGATGCGAACGGCGGTTTGTTCGAACCGCTGCTCGGCCCCGAGGACGCGATTATCTCAGACAGTTTGAATCACGCCTCGATCATAGACGGAGTGCGGCTTTGCAAGGCCAAGCGCTATCGCTATTTGAACAACGACATGAACGACCTCGAAGCCTGGCTGAAACAGGCACGCGAGGACGGGGCACGGCATATCATGATCGCAACGGATGGCGTGTTCTCGATGGATGGCTATCTGGCCAACCTGCCGAAGATTCGCGAACTGGCGGACAAGTATGACGCCATTGTCATGGTTGATGATTGCCACGCCACCGGCTTCATGGGGCCGAACGGTGCGGGTACGCCGGACCACTTCGGTGTTGATGTCGACATTCTAACAGGAACTTTGGGCAAGGCACTTGGGGGGGCAATCGGCGGTTACATCGCCGGGCCGCAGCCAGTAATCGACCTGCTGCGGCAGCGGGCGCGGCCCTATCTGTTCTCAAATTCGCTGCCGCCCTCCATCGTCGCCGCAGGGCTTGAGGCGATCCGTCTTGTAGAAGAAGGCGACATGCTGCGTGCTCAGCTGTTTGGAAACGCAAAATACTGGCGTGCCGGATTGGAGAAACTGGGGTTCGACCTGCTGCCCGGCGAACACCCGATCATCCCGGTGATGTTGGGCGAAGCGACCCTGGCGCAGGACATGGCGTCAAAGCTGTTTGATGAGGGCGTCTATGTCTCGGGTTTCTTCTTCCCGGTTGTTCCACGCGGACAAGCGCGGATCAGAACGCAAATGAATGCGGCTCTGACCAAGGATGAATTGGATCGCGCGCTGACCGCCTTTGGCAAAGTCGGCAAAGAACTGGGGGTAATCTAATGCGCCCCAACACCATGAAGGCACTGGAAAAATCCAAACCAGAAGAAGGCCTGTGGATGGTGCAGGCCCCGGTGCCCGAGATCGGGCCGGAAGAGGTGCTGATCAAAATCAACAAAACCGGTATCTGCGGGACCGATATTCATATCTGGAACTGGGATGAATGGGCCTCTGCCACTGTGCCGGTTCCGATGATCACCGGCCACGAATTCGCCGGAGAGATCGTCGAGATCGGGCGCAACGTGACCGGGCTTGAGATCGGTCAGCGGTGTTCCGGAGAGGGGCATCTGATCACCACCGACAGCCGCCAGAGCCGCGCGGGCAAGTTCCACCTCGACCCCGGCACTCGGGGCATTGGCGTGAACGAACAGGGTGCTTTCGCGCAGTATCTCAAGCTACCTGCATTCAACGTGGTGCCCTTGCCGGATGACGTTCCGGATGAAATCGGAGCGATCCTCGACCCGCTCGGCAACGCGGTGCACACCGCGCTGAGTTTCGATCTGCTGGGTGAGGACGTGCTGATCACCGGCGCGGGCCCGATCGGCATCATGGCAGCCGCTGTAGCGCGCCACGCCGGCGCACGCCATGTCGTGATCACCGATATCAACCCAGACCGTCTGAAACTGGCCGAGCATGTGGTGCCGACGCTGCGCACGGTTGATGTGTCCAAGGAAGACCTACAGGACGTCATCACGGAACTTGGCATGAAAGAAGGCTTTGACGTGGGCCTTGAAATGTCTGGGTCTCAGGCTGCGCTGGACCAGATGGTTGAGGCATTGGTCATGGGCGGCAAGATCGCCTTGCTTGGAATTCCACCGGGAAAATCTCCGGTCGATTGGTCTCGCATCGTCTTCAAGGCGATCACCATCAAAGGCGTTTATGGGCGTGAAATGTTCGAGACTTGGTACAAGATGATTGCCATGTTGCAAAACGGTCTGGATGTCAGCCGCGTCATCACACACCAAATGAAAGTCGATGAATTCGCCGAGGGTTTTGCCGCGATGAAATCCGGTCGGTCGGGCAAAGTGGTTCTGGACTGGACCTGAGACTCTGGCCCTGCGCCGCGTCACCCCCTAAACAGGGTGAAACGAAAGCGTCTGGAGGGGCACATGGGCGACAAGGACAAGTTTCTGGAGCGCGGGATTGAGGGGTCCCTCGTCACCGATTTCACGCAGACCCATCGCAAGAGCTATGGCGATTTTCTGCAACTCAAGACTCTGCTGAACCTGCAAAAGACCTTTCAGGACCCCGCGCAACCCGATGAGATGCTGTTCATCATCATCCATCAGGTTAGCGAGCTGTGGTTAAAACTGATGCACCACCAACTGGTGGAAGTGCGTCATTACCTGCAACAAGACGAGTTTGGCCCGGCGATGAAGAACCTCGACAGGGTCAAGGCGATCCAGCGCCAGTTGATTTCGGCGTGGGAAACCCTTCTGACCATGACGCCTGCCGATTACATGACCTTTCGACAGGCGTTGGGCAGTTCCTCTGGGTTTCAAAGCTATGGCTACCGTCAGATCGAGTTCATTCTTGGAAACAAGGACGCAGCAACCCTGAAAGTACATGAGCATGATCCCGAAGTGATGGGGATGCTGAATGATGCCCTGACCAAACCGTCCCTTTATGACGAAGTTCTGTTCATGCTGGCGCGCCAAGGGTTCAATGTGCCCCAAGACCTGCTAGAGCGCGATTTTGCACAGCCCTATTCCGGCGACCCGCGTGTGGTGAAGATCTGGGTGCAGGTGTTTCAGGACACTGGTACATATTGGGATCTCTACGCGCTGGCCGAAAAGCTGATGGATGTGGAATCCCTTTTCCAACGCTGGCGCTTTGATCACGTCACGGCGGTCGAAAGGGTGATCGGCAATCAACCCGGTACGGGCGGTTCCAGTGGTGTGTCTTTTTTACGCAAAGCCTTGGATTTGCGCTTTTTCCATGATCTCTACGATGTACGAACCGAATTGATGTATGCGGATCAGGAGTAAGCAATGCTGTATCGGGGGTTCACGCAGGCCGAGTTGGATCAGGAGTATTCCCCCTCTTCAATGATCGGCGGAGACCTCACACCCTATCTGGACAGCTACGCCGCGCTCAGCGCACAGCACCGCGCACAGATGGAAGTGATCGGGAACATCTCTTACGGTGATGCAACCGCTCAGGTCCTTGATTTCTTTCCCGCAAAAGGGGCCGGTGCGCCGCTGCATGTCTTTATTCACGGGGGCTATTGGCAAGCCCTCAGCCAACGCGATTCGGCGATGATGGCACCTGCGCTGATCGAGGCTGAACAGTCATTTGCGACCCTGAACTACACACTCGCACCAGATGCGCGGGTCGGGGCGATGGTCGAAGAATGCCGCGACGCATTGCTCTGGCTGGCAACCAATGCGTCTGATCTGGGTTTTGACCCATCGCGGATCACGTTGTCCGGGCACAGCGCCGGGGCGCAATTGGCAAGTATGGTCATGGCCAGTTCAGCCAACGACCTTGCCCGCGCGGGTTTGCGCGTGCGCGACGTGATCCTGATCAGCGGCATCTATGATCTGGAGCCGATCAGCCTGACGCCGATCAACGAGCCGCTGCAACTGACCCCGGTCGAGGTGAACGACCTGTCGCCCATCCGCCACCTGCCGCCCCCCGGCCCGCGCTATCACGTGACAGTGGCGGAAAGGGACACACCCGAGTTCATCCGCCAGAGCCGGGATTATGCGGAACTGCTGCGCAAGGCCGGGCATTCGGTCAGTTTCGATTTGAAGAAAGGGATGCAGCATTTCGACATCATCATGCATCCGGGGACGTTTTTGCCCGAGGCTCGATAGTCAAGGATATCGGACGTCGACCAGATTTGCCCCTTTCGCCGAAGTCCAAGTTGACAAACAAGCACCGAGGTTTTGCCAGAGATGGGGATGTCGGCTCAGAGCCCACAGGTGTCGACAGCTTATACCGTTGCGACCTTGCCCAGCGACCAAAAAAATCGATAGACGCGTGCCCTGGATGGCAAGGGGCGCCTGGGCGTTGTTCCTGCCAGATGAGCCGTCACAAGGCATAGGCAAATATTGAAATAAGAAACCCGCTGCGGCATTGTCCGCCTATGGAATTTCTGGACTTTGGACATAACCCTTGGTTGGTGGTTACATCGTTCGTTGTGGCGCTTGTTGCAGGTGCTACGGGATTGTCTTTGACGAGAGATTTGTCCGAAAAGTCGCTTTCACAACGCAGGTTGGCCATCGCGTTGGGTGCCATTGCTTTGGGTGGCGGTATTTGGTCGATGCACTTTGTTGCTATGCTTGGCCTAAAGCTGCCCATCCTGTTTTACTATGACGCAGCAATCACACTCGCATCCGCGCTTATTGCGATCCTTATGGTCGCCCTGGCACTTGTGCTTTTGCATTTCACTGAGCGTTCCAGGGGGATCATCATTGCCGCCGGAGCAATCGTAGGCGCGGGCATCTTGGCGATGCACTATGTCGGAATGGCTGGCATGCAGCTTTGCAAGCCCGTTTATACCCTGCAAGGTGTGCTCGGGTCGTCGGTATTGGCTATTGTCCTCTGCATTCTCGCGATCGGCATTGCGTATAATGAGCGTTCCAACAGGACCATCGCGATCGGCACACTGTGTTTCGGCGTAGCTGTCTTTTCAGTGCATTTCCTGGCCATGGCAGGAACCAATTTTGTGGCCTTGCAAAACATCCGAGAGTTTGGGCCCGTCATCAGCAACGAAGTCATGGCCGTTGGAGTGATCCTATCAAGCTTTATAATCTTCGGCGCATTCTTGTGGGTCGGCACAACTTATCTTGTGCCTACGCAAGCTACAAAGATCTCGACGATGGACGTCGCCCACGATGAGCCTTCACCAGACCAGACCTCGCCCATTCGTATCCCTTGTGAAAGAGACGGAGGCAAAGTCTTTATCGCCGCGCCGGACGTTGTATTTGTCAGGGCGGATGGTCACTACACGCAGGTCTACACCCGAACGGAAAAGTACTTTTGCGTCTGGCCGATCACTGAAGCGGTCAAACGGTTGGAGCCGACTGGTTTCTTGCGCGTGCACCGCAGCTATATCGTGAATCCTAAAAAGGTTTCACGGTTTGAACGGACCAAAGACAAGGGACAATGCACCTTTGGTGAAGCCGATCTTCCGCCAGTACCGGTCAGTCGATCGAACCTGAAAGCAGCACTGACCGCCTTCGGGTAAGGTACGGTGTACCCGGCGGCGCAACTCGTGCATCCTGAGGCGCATTTCGTGCAAAATTAGCGAAAACAAAGTGTTTTCCCGGGCCAAACACCCCACCGCGCGCGAGCTTCTCTAGCAGCCAGAACAGTTGCTGCAGGGAGGAGAGGCAATGATTCCAGCTGCCTTTGAATACTATAGACCAAAGGATTTGGCGGATGCTCTGTCCGTTTTAGTGGAGCATGGAGATGACGCACGCGTGCTCGCAGGGGGGCACAGTCTGATACCCATGATGAAACTCCGCATGGCCGAAGTGCCACATCTGATCGACTTGCAGGATGTGGAGGGTTTGAGCGGTATATCCATTGAAGGGGATAGCGTCCGCATTGGCGCGATGACAACGCAACACGATATCATCGACAACGCTCAATTGGCGGCAGTAGCTCCGATCATGCGCGAGGCCTCATTGCAGATCGCTGATCCACAAGTGCGCTACATGGGCACGGTTGGCGGCAATGTTGCCAACGGCGACCCGGGCAATGACATGCCGGGTTTGATGCAGTGCCTGGACGCGACCTTCACCTTGGTCGGCCCGGACGGTGAACGCAAAGTCGCGGCCCGCGATTTCTACGAAGCGGCTTATATGACTGACCGTGAGGACGAAGAGATCCTGACAGCGGTGGAGTTCGATGCGCCAAAGGGCGGGTACGCCTATGAAAAGCAAAAGCGCAAAATCGGCGACTACGCCACCGCGGCTGCTGCGGTCCTTTTGACTAAAGAAGGTGGGGCTTGCACCTCGGCTTCCATCGCGATGACCAATCTGAGCGATACACCAGTTCATTCTGAAAAAGCTGGTGCTGCCCTTGTCGGCACGTCTGTGGATGATGTGGCAATCAAAGCGGCCGTGGACGCCATGTTGGGCGACATCGACCCAACACAGGACAACCGCGGTCCCATCGAATTCAAACGTCACGCAGCGGCGATTATCCTGCGCCGTGCGATCGAAAACGCCTGGGCCAGAGCCTGAGGAGAGAGATCATGTCAAAGAAGAAACATTTCACTCTTACCGTGAATGGCGAGGAGCAAGAGTTCCTGGCAGAACCGCGCGAACTGCTGATCCACACCTTGCGCGAAAGGCTGCGCAAGACCGGTCCGCACATTGGCTGCGAGACCTCGCATTGCGGCGCTTGCACCGTGACCATGAACGGCAAATCGGTAAAGTCCTGTACCGTGTTCGTAGCGCAAGCTGACGGTGCCGAGATCACCACGATCGAAGGGCTTGGCAACCCAGACAGCCTGCACGTGTTGCAGGAAGCGTTCAAAGAACACCACGGTCTTCAATGCGGCTTCTGCACACCGGGTATGATCACCCGCGCATCCAAGCTTTTGGAAGAAAACCCGAACCCAACTGAGGAAGAGGTGCGCTTTGGCATGGCGGGTAACCTTTGCCGCTGTACCGGGTATCAGAACATCGTCAAATCTATCCTCGCTGCCGCGGCCGAGATGAACTCTGCGAAGGAGGCGGCACAATGAACAAGGAACTGACCCGCGAAGAACGCGCCGACGCGCTGGGAGGAATGGGTTGCAAACGCAAGCGCGTTGAAGATGCCAGGTTTACCCAAGGCAAAGGCAATTATGTCGACGACATCAAACTGCCCGGCATGCTGCATGGTGATTTCGTGCGTTCGCCCTATGCCCACGCGAAAATCGTGTCGGTCAATGCCGAGGCCGCATTGGCGCTGGACGGCGTGATCGCCGTACTGACGGCCGAAGACCTCGCTCCTCTTGGTCTGCACTGGATGCCGACGCTGGCTGGCGACAAACAGATGGTTCTGGCTGACGGCAAAGTGCTTTTCCAAGGTCAGGAAGTGGCATTTGTGGTGGCAAAAGACCGTTATATTGCAGCCGATGCAGTAGAGCTAGTCGAAGTGGAGTATGAAGAACTCCCCGTTTTGACCGATCCCTACGCAGCCTTGGAATCCAACGTGGTTCTTCGCGAAGACCTGATTGGCGAAGGTGGAGCGATTCCAGATGGGGCCCACGGCCCCCGCAAACACCCTAACCACATCTTTACCTGGGAAGTCGGCGAGAAGGACGCGACCGAGCAGGTAATGGGGGAGGCAGACGTGGTCGCTGAAGAGATGGTGTATTACCATCGCACGCACCCATGCCCGCTCGAAACCTGTGGCTGCGTGGCCTCAATGGACAAGGTCAACGGCAAGCTCACGCTGCATGGCACGTTCCAAGCGCCTCACGCTATCCGCACCGTGGTTAGCCTGATCTCGGGCATTGAAGAGCACAACATCCGCGTGATCTCGCCCGACATTGGCGGCGGCTTTGGCAATAAGGTTGGGGCCTACCCCGGCTATGTGTGCTCGGTCGTGGCCTCGATTGTCACCGGCGTTCCGGTGAAATGGGTCGAGGACCGTATGGAAAACCTGATGACCACCGCCTTTGCCCGTGACTACTGGATGAAAGGGAAGATCAGCGCCACCAAAGAGGGTAAGATCACCGGTCTTTGGTGCCACACGACAGCAGACCACGGCGGTTTTGACGCCTGTGCCGACCCGACCAAGTTCCCGGCTGGGTTTATGAACATCTGCACCGGGTCTTATGACATCCCGACCGCGTATTTGGCAGTGGACGGCGTCTACACCAACAAGGCGCCGGGCGGGGTCAGCTATCGCTGCTCCTTCCGTGTAACCGAAGCCGCCTATTTCATCGAACGCATGATCGAGGTTCTTGCGATAGAGCTGGACATGGACGCGGCCGAACTACGCCGGATCAACTTCATCAAGAAAGAGCAGTTCCCCTATCAGTCCGCGCTTGGGTGGGAATATGACTCGGGCGACTATCACACTGCTTGGGATAAGGCGCTGAAAGCCGTCGATTACGAAGGGCTGCGTGCAGAACAAGCTCAGCGGATCGAGGACTTCAAGGCGGGCAAAACCCGAAAGCTGATGGGCATTGGCCTGACGCATTTCACCGAAATCGTCGGCGCTGGACCCGTCAAAAATTGTGATATCCTTGGCCTTGGCATGTTCGACAGTTGTGAAATCCGCATCCACCCGACCGGCTCAGCGATCGCGCGCCTTGGCACCATCTCGCAAGGCCAGGGCCATGCCACGACCTTTGCACAAATCCTCGCAACCGAGATCGGTCTGCCGGCAGATAGTATTACCATCGAAGAGGGTGATACGGATACTGCGCCGTACGGTCTTGGAACATACGGCTCGCGCTCGACGCCGGTAGCCGGTGCTGCGACCGCGATGGCAGGACGTAAGATCCGCGCAAAGGCTCAGATGATCGCGGCCTACCTGCTGGAAGTGCACGACGATGATGTCGAATTCGACGTGGATCGTTTCGTGGTCAAAGGCGCGCCTGAAAAGTTTAAGACGATGAAGGAAATCGCCTTTGCCGCCTACAATCAGGCCATTCCGGGCATCGAGCCGGGGCTGGAAGCGGTCAGCTACTATGACCCGCCGAACATGACCTATCCCTTTGGCGCTTATGTCTGCGTGATGGACATCGATGTGGACACCGGTGTAACCGACATTCGCCGCTTCTATGCGCTGGATGACTGTGGCACCCGCATAAATCCGATGATCATCGAGGGCCAGGTGCACGGTGGTCTGACCGAGGCGCTGGCCGTCGCTCTGGGGCAAGAGATCGCCTATGACGAAATGGGCAACGTCAAGACTGGCACGCTGATGGACTTCTTCCTGCCGACCGCATGGGAAGTGCCGAATTACGAGACCGATCACACGGTTACCCCCAGCCCGCACCATCCAATAGGTGCCAAGGGTGTCGGCGAAAGCCCCCATGTGGGCGGCGTGCCCTGTTTCTCCAACGCGGTGAATGACGCCTTCCGTGCCTTCGGCCTGCGTCACACCCATATGCCGCACGATCACTGGCGGATCTGGAAGACAGCAAACGATCTGGGCCTTCACGGCTAAGCTTCTGGCGCGCGCAGCAGGGATGGCGGCGCGCGCCTTTTAAACCACTTGAGGCTCTGATGACCTGGACCGATCTCCAATCTGCACTTGTAGAACAGAACTACGTCGCCTCAGACGATCTGGCGGTGTCGCTGCATTTGGCTTTGTCATTGCACCGTCCTCTACTGCTGGAAGGTGCAGCGGGCGTGGGAAAAACCGAGGTTGCCCGAGTACTGGCCGCGGCTCAGAACACGCAATTGATCCGTCTGCAATGCTATGAAGGTTTGGACGCCTCTCAGGCAATCTATGAGTGGAATTACCAACGGCAACTGCTGGCGATCCGTGCGTCCTCTGAAGCAGGCGAGACCGGCAAGACGGTCGAGGATCGGATATTCTCGCGCGAGTATTTGTTGGAACGCCCCTTGCTGTCGGCGATCACGCAAGACGTTTCTCCAGTTTTGCTGATCGATGAAATTGACCGCGCAGACGAAGAGTTCGAAGCCTTCCTGCTCGAGATTCTTGCCGATTACCAAATCACGGTGCCAGAACTTGGCACCATCAAAGCCACCACCATGCCAACAGTTATACTAACCTCGAATGGCACCCGCGACTTGTCGGACGCGCTAAGGCGCCGCTGCCTTTTCGCTTATGTCGATTATCCTGACAAAACAACGGAACTCGCGATCCTGAAGGCCCGTTGTGCTGGGATTGAAGCGCTGCTGGCCGATCAAGTGATCGGGTTCGTCCAGGCGTTGCGCAAGGAAGAGCTGGAGAAAGTGCCCGGAATCGCGGAGACACTGGATTTTGCCGCCGCTCTTATGGGGTTAGGGATTGCCGATCTAACGGAAAACCCGGCGGCCCTCCAAGCCACACTCACGACACTTTTAAAAACTCAGGGCGATCGCGCACATATCACCACCGAAGTGGCACAACGCATTGCGGGGAAGGCCGCATGACCCGCGTAACCCGCTTTGCTGGCCGAGATCCCGGCGCCACAGCGCGCATGGCGGGGTTCCTGGCCCATTTGCGAGAGAATGGCCTGCGCCTTGGCGTGCAGGAAACCGAAGCGGCTCTGGCGGCCTTGACCCATGTTGAGGCAGCCAACCCTGCAGAGGCGCGTTGCGCCCTCAAGGCGGTCTGCACGGGATGCAAGGACGACGCGCAGAGGTTTGATTTGCTGTTCGACAGTTTCTGGATGGATGCTGGTCGCGTGCGCACAAAGGTCATGCCGAAAATGTCGGCCCCTACCAAGGGCGACGACAGCGTACATTCGTCACGACATGCCAAAGGAGAAGACGTTGGAGGCGCTGGCGATGCGACAGCGCCGGACGGAGGTGACGGTGATGCCGAAAGCGATGGCGACGGCAAGCTGATCGCCACCGAGATGCGCAATCTGTCCCGGCGCGACCTACGTGACCTGGTACGGGCAGAAGAGATTGCCGAGGCCGAAGAGGTTGCCCGCCGCCTTGGACAAGCGCTGCGCGACCGTCGCTCCCGCCGCCGCATCGCGGCCCGTAAAGGGGACCGCCTGCATTTCCGCAAAACAATCCGGCGCAGCCTGGCAACAGGGGGCGAACCCATCAGACTCATCAAGCGCAAACGCCCTGATCGCAGTCGTAAAATCGTAGCCCTATGCGACGTTTCCGGCTCTATGACCGTATATGCGCAAGTGTTCCTGGCCTTTTTGGCCGGCCTGATGCGCGGTGATCCAACCGCCGACGCATACCTGTTTCACACACGCCTCGTGCGGATAACCGAAGCTTTACGCGATAAGGACGCCATGCGCGCCATCGGACGGATGTCCTTGATGGCGGATGGGTTCGGCGGAGGCTCCAAAATCGGGGAAAGCCTGGACCGTTTCGCGGCTACATACGCGCGTCGGTTCGTCGATGGTCGTTCGGTCGTGATGATCCTTTCGGACGGCTATGACACCTCTTCCCCTGACCACATCGACGCCGCGTTGACCAAGTTACGCAAACGTGGCTGCCGCATTCTTTGGCTGAACCCCCTCAAAGGCTGGCGCGATTATGCACCCGTGGCAGCGGGCATGGCGGCTGCATTGCCTCATTTGGACCGCTTTTACGCAGCTAACACGCTGGCGGACCTTGCCGCGCTTGAGAAGGAGTTGGTATCGCTATGACCCCCGCTGAGTTGTTTTCTTCAGACCTGGCAGAAACAGCCCTGTCCCTGCGCGCCAATGAACAACCGTTTGCCTTTGCCACAATCGTGCGTACTGCGGGAACCACTGCGGCAAAACCTGGCGCAAAGGCAATCATTGGTGCGGATGGCACTATCTTGCATGGGTTTCTTGGCGGCGGCTGCACCCGTGGCGCTGTGAGGCGAGCCACCTTGGAGGCTCTCGAAACCGGCGCACCTAAGCTTGTGTCGGTCGCGCCGGAGGACTTTTTAAACGATATCGGCGTCAGTGCCGGAGCAATGATGGAGGGCGTACTCTATGCGCGCAACGGTTGTCCCTCTCGTGGTACCATCGACATCTTCATTGAGCCTTGTCTTCCGATGCCAGAGTTAACAATACTCGGGAACTCGCCTGTCGCAGAAGCTTTGGCACAAATCGCACCACATTTTCACTGGTCGATCACGCGTGCCCTCGATGGAAAGAGTGCACTTGGAAAGATGAGTGCGGTCGTCGTTGCGACGCAAGGGCAGGGCGATCTGGACGCCTTGCGCGACGCGCTTGCGTACGATGCAAACTATGTCGCCTTTGTCGGCAGCAAGAAGAAGTTCGCTGCCCTGTCAAAAAAGCTCTCTGAAGCCGGTGTGCCCGAGATCACACTTGCGACCGTCTCAGCCCCAGCCGGTTTGGACATTGGTGCTGTCACGCCAGAAGAAATCGCGCTCTCTATCCTGGCGGAACTGGTCACCGTGCGCAGGAATTCCGCCGAAAGAGATCCAAATGCGTAAACTTTTCAAAATCTTAACTCGTATCTTCAAGCCCTCTAGTGAGCAGGCTGAGGTGCTTGCAAAGATCAAATACCCCTGTTGCTGAACAAAGGAAGGAACCGCCATGGAACTGGCTGACGAAATTCTCATCGATGCCCCGCGCGACGTGGTTTATGCAGCGTTAAACGACCCCGAGATACTGAAACGCTGTATCCCCGGGTGCGAAGAGCTGATCAAGAAGTCTGACACGGAACTTGAAGCCAAAGTTGTTCTTAAAGTTGGACCCGTGAAAGCGAAATTCAGCGGAGATGTGGTCCTTAAAACCGACGGCGCGCCAGAGACATTTTCGCTGGAAGGCCAAGGCAATGGTGGCGCAGCTGGCCATGCAAAAGGCGGCGCTGACGTAACTCTGACCGAAAATGGCTCGCAGACCATTCTGCGCTACGAAGCCAAAGCCGTGATCGGCGGTAAGTTGGCGCAACTTGGAAGCCGTCTTATTCAGAGTACAGCGAAGAAACTTGCGGCCAAGTTCTTCAAATCCTTTGCAGACGTCATGTCGGAAGAACCTGTTGCTTGACCCTCACGTTTATCTGGGCGAAGAGATGGAGGAAACCGCATGACCCTTCTCTTTGCCATATCAACGGAAAGCTGCGCCATTTGTCGCGCCTAACCTTCATAGATGAAAAGCTGATCGAAGATTGGCTGGATGCCGCAGAGTGATACTGGCCCACGCGGACCTATTTTGATCGACATTTGTTTTATGTCTATTGGGACGTCCTATGACAATCATCCGGACCTTAATCTTCTTAGCCGGCTGGATTTACGCCATTTCTCAGTTTGGATTTTTTCTTGGTGTTTCGCTTGGCTGGATACCCGCCTTGCTGTTTGCATGGATTATTGAAACCGTGCTGGTTTTTGTGCTGGTCGTAGTTGTTTCCGCAATGCCCCAAAAGAAAGCCTCTATCTCAGCCCAGCCAATAAAGACCGACGCGGTTAGTACAGAATTTCT
Source organism: Ruegeria sp. HKCCD4884 (assembly GCF_013110855.1). NCBI lineage: Bacteria > Pseudomonadati > Pseudomonadota > Alphaproteobacteria > Rhodobacterales > Roseobacteraceae > Ruegeria > Ruegeria sp. HKCCD4884. Next base: position 82,952 of record NZ_WVRJ01000015.1, on the reverse strand, counting down.
GTCCGAACGCCGTTATTTCTCAATTGATGGTTCATTGCGCGAAGCAAGAAGACTGTTCAAGCGATGGAGCCCATATTTTCTGACAATTGCCTTACTTTGCGGTGCTTGTTGGTTGGTATCTGTTGTTTTCCAGAATGAATACTCTGGTGCATGTAAACGGGTGTTTGAAACGCGGATCGAACTTATGGAAGTTCAAGCATCCTATATAGGTAATGGCATCGACCTAAGTGACCTCTATGGCTTCAGCTATGGCGAGCTTGTGTACAAATACGGCGGTGAAGTTGCGGATAATAGCTATCGTTACTGGAACGTTGAGCGAGATGCCATTTACGCCGAACAACGCCTCGAATGGCCTTACCTTTGCCCGTTGACACATCCATCGATGGTTGCTGATTGTGTCAGGCAGTCGCGCGGGCTTACAAAAGGGTTAGTCTGTTGACGCTTATCGCGAATTGTACCACAGCATGCCTATTTTTGGGGCCGCTTGGCTGTGCATGTAGCGGCAGGCTGCGATTAGGCCCATTTATTGGCGTACAACAATGAAGTGCCTACAATCGGTCCGATCGAGTGTTTTCGACTAAGTATTCATTGCAGCAAAATCAAAGGAGTTTCTTACTTGGGTTTTGTGACAAATAGGCTGGTTTCAGGGTTCAGATCGTCATTTGGATCCGTCAGAATACCAGCCGGAAAAGACACTGATATAGGTCGATCATTTGTATCGAGGCAGAGCATGTGGTTATTGTCTCCGTCACCCAGATCGGCAAGCGCCGCGGGCGTCACAATGCGCTGAGATCCATCTTCGGCCTCTACGAGGATACTGTACAGATCACGTTCCTCCTCGCCAGGTTCCTTGCCGTTGGCCAGCGTAACGCCACCCGCCCAAGTTACCCGAATGGCCTGAACAGTGTTGTCACTTGGACAAAGGCTTCCTCTGGTTCGGCGTGGCCCCAAGTTTCCGACCAAAGTCCAATCCTCAACAACCTCGGCAAAGATCATTGAGGGCCCGTCTTCCAGCGGAGTTACGGCTACTGTAGCACCTCGAAAATCAAGTGTCCCGTCGATGGAATGAAGGTGCCCAACAACCTCGACTTCGACGGGGGGATCGTCGGGAAGGTTCCCAAAATCCCCGATGAGAAGCACCGTGCGCAATTCCCCGGGGTCGGTAGCGGGCAACACTGACGCGCAGTGCATTGCTCCGATCTGGCCTGACTTTGTTTCAACTCTGAAGTCACCTGCCTGCAGAGTTTCCAGATCTACCTGGGTAGAAAAAATGACAGGCATCCCGTGTTTGCCCCTGGAACCTCTGCAAATGAAGTTTGCCACTCGGGGCAACGCCTCGAGCCCATGGAAAGCAGAAAGCAACTCGGCATATTGTCCTCCGGCTGAACTCGGCAATCCGAGGTTTGGGGTTGTATCTTCAAGTTCCCGACTTGATACGTCCTGCGCGTACACAGCCGTTCCCGACAAGACAAACGCAGTGGCAAGTGCAAGCAGTGTGATCGCTTGAATCCAATTCCTAAACTGCTTCAGCAATAAAGTTATTCTCCCCATTTGGTCTCCGGTGCCGCGGGCTTCCGCGCTGTTATGTGTTGGAATTATAATAACACACGCAAACACATTTGGTCGCACTTGCCGCTACGCAGGTTCCAACAACGCTTCGGAAAGCTCGTATTCCGAAAGGGCTCCTGGTGCACCTATTGCAACAAGCCTTGTTTCGGGTTTTCGGTGGCCCCATGCACCATCCCTTGCGATGTCCATGCGCTTTCCGACTACCTGTACAAGAATGCGATGATCCGGATCCTCCTCACTGAAGACAAAACCCTTGAGACGATAGACATCTCCGGGAAGTTTCCGAATAGCGCTACGAAGGGAGGATAGGCTTATCGGTCGGTCAGCTTTCATCATGGTTGTTGAAAAGCTGTCTGAGTGATCAGAGTGGTGACAACCGCAATCTGGCCCATGTTCATGATGATCAGGTATTTCTGTTTCGAGCTGTTCGGCGGCAAAGCGACCAACAGAAAGAAGTATGTCCAGAGGGACGTCCGCATTGACAGCTTCGACCAATCGATATCGACGGAATCGAGACCCCAGCCAATCGTGCACCTTCTGAACTGTGGCCCTGTCGACAAGATCAACCTTGTTCAGAATTACCATGTCCGAAAACGCAATTTGTCGGAGTTTCAGTTCCATTTGTTCCGGCGCGGCAAATAGTTGTTCCGCATCGACAAGACACATGAGGCTGTCCAAGCGGATCATGTCGCGGAACCGTTGATCCGTAAACGTCATCGCAATTGACGATGGGTCCGACACGCCGCTTGCTTCAAGAACGATATATTCCGGTTTCTCAGGCCTGGCGAGAACGGCCTCTACCGTTTCGATCAGGTCATCTCGGATCGAGCAGCACACACAGCCATTCGCAAGACTCATCACATCATCTTCGAGACCGACTACCAAGTCAGCGTCAACGTTTATTGATCCAAAGTCATTCACCAGAACTGCAACCCGCAACCCGTGATTGCCTGTCAAGATGCGGTTCAAAAGTGTTGTCTTACCGGCGCCGAGAAAGCCGGTAAGGATCGTTACGGGGATCGCAGAAGTCGAACCAAATTCAATCATTGTTCGATCTCCTCTCAGTCTTCATCACGCGGGCCGATTACATCCGAAACTTTGATGGTAAAGTCCTGCGGCCAGTCCCCGCCGGGTGCTCGGAAAACGTCAGTTGGGTAGTATTCGCGTGGATCGATCTCCATATCGCGGTACTTTTGGTCTTGCTGATCTGCTCGAGTGAGCCTCGGATTCGGCAATGTGATTTCATCCGGAAGCTCAATACGCCCGGCCTCGGCTGCCGCAGCCAGTTCACGAAATGGTGGCACAGTACCGGATTTTCCGGGCAGTGCAGCTTTCCTGTACCAGATGGCATCCTTGGTCACGTTCACAACGGCTACATCGAGACCCCATTGGAACAGACCGTCATAGTGGGCGCGAATACCAGCCAGCATTTCAGCGTCGATATCCTCGTCCTGTGTATAGTGCGTCACCATTCCCAACCGCGGCCTTGTGTCAGCAAAGAGCTTACCCACGGCATAGTGGGAGGTATGATGCGTATCGATTGTGTAATTAAACAGATCCTGTGGGATACCGTATTTGTAGGTCATCAACTGACCAATATCCTGTCCCGACATTTCGGTTACAAAAACATCAACACCTTCGCCGTATTTCCGTGAAAGCTCATCCGGGCGACCATCGCCTGTCCATACAAAGCTCAGACCATTCCAATCGAGCCGATACCCAACTGCGCCGTCCTTCGCGTGGCTGCGCGGCCAGGACCGAACAGTCACACCGTCTTGGTCATAAACGATGCCACCTTCTTGGCTGAAATCGAACTCGTTGACCTCGATCTCATAGCCGTCACCAATTGGGAATACGTCAAACGCTTCAAGGTGCCATTTGAGCATCTGCTGCATGCCTTTGACCATCCCAGCTGTGCCAAGCTCGGGTGTCCGACCGGACGGGCCGTGAATACGAAGTGGAGTGTACCCTCCTGACCAGGCCCGGAATGGGTAGATGTAAGGGATGTCGGCATAGTGGTCGACATGCAGGTGAGAGATGAAGATGTCGTTGATCAGCTGCCCCGGCACCTGCATGGCAATGATATTGCGGACACAACCAGACCCAAAGTCGAAGAAGAACCGTTTTCCATTTCCCAACTCTACCATGATACACGTACCCGCCTGATCTTCGCGCGGCGGATAGGGTGTCGAGCCACAGAATGAGATGCGCATCTCATCTGGTCCCAACTCCTCACTAAGTGGAAAATAGTTCGCGTTTGAGCCTGTCATGTATTTGGTCGGGCGGAAATACTCTGGCAAAGAGATACCACCTGCGGGTCGCCCACCGTATGGGTTCTTGAGTGTTTCTCCCAGCGGGCCGTCTCCTTCGTGGGCCTCGGCACTCCCCGCCGCAAACCCAGCCGCCCCTGTCGCGGCAGCTCCAGTGGCTAAACCCTTAAGAACACTCCGTCGTGAGGGGTCTTCAATTTGGTCTGTCGCCTGAACTTGTTTGTTCTCCAGGTCTTTCCCATTGTCTTCCTTGGTCATGGTTCGGTCCTCAGTTAAAAGTGTTACGAAGATTACGCTTCACCATCCGGCGAAGCTCGTTCACGAGTTCAGATCTGATGTGGGCCCATTCCGCACGCTCTGGCGCTGTAATCGATGTGTCATCCAGCAGCGCAGTAACTTTCTTTAGGTCTGCAATTGCCTCGCTGAGTAACGCATCCGTTTCGATACGCCCGGAAAGCGCATCGGAAAGCTCTGGAAGCTCGTCACTTAGTTCCCACGTCACTGGATAATCCTCGGTTTCCACTATCTATTCTCACATCGAGATGAGTGCGGTTGACGGCACACGCCAAGTGAGTCACCGTGAGTTGGGGGTGAGTTTGCTTTGAACCAAGCTAATGAATTGCCGATAGATCAAGATGTTGCACAGCCATCTCCGGAGCTTGTCCGACAGGCACTTCAGAGCGTTGTTTCCAGTGCCGCGTTCCAGGCTTCGCCTCGACTCCAGCAATTTCTTACTTACGTGGTCGAAGAAACGCTCGCGGGTCGCGGTGCTCAGATTCGTGGCAAAGCAATCGCCGTCGAAGTCTACGGTCGGAGCATTGATGGCACCGGTGGTCGGAATCTCGTTCGCGTTGAAGCCCGACGGTTGCGTCGGCTGCTACAGGAGTTTTACGAAGATCAATGGAACGGTGAGGGCGTTCGCATTTTTGTTGATTCCGGCGGATACAAGCCACGGTTCTCGCTAGACAGCACTTCAGGAGTGCGAAACAGCGATGCGCTTGGAAGGCATCCGCTTTTAACGCAACTGCTGCCGGTTGGATTGGTTTGCGTTGTATTGATTGCTGGAATTGGGTTTTGGTTTGCTCAGAATGACGAGGCGGTTTCGCCCGCGACTCGATCCACGGAACAGGCTGAGCGAGCGGCCCTTAGTGAGCAGTCTTTGACGAGACTTCAGGCGGCCAACCTTGCGGATCAGGCCCGCGGCATGTTTTTTCCCGTCTTTGATGTCAAGCGTCAGCAAATAGCGCTGGGAATGTTCCAGCATGCCACCGAGCTCGACCCAGCTCTCTCCGATGGCTACGCCGGTTCGGCACAGGTCCTAGCAACTCTGGCTATGTTGTCCCCGGACAAATCACAAAGAGAAGACCTCTTTAGCCAAGCTGCGGAGATGTCGGGAAAGGCGCTTGATCTATCTCCCACCGATGCATGGGCAAACGGAGCAAATGGTTGGGTATTGGCCACCCAGTATAAACCAGTTGAGGCACTGAAATACGCAAGACTGTCGGTCGAGCTTGCGCCGAAGGATGGTCATATCCTGGATCTAGTTGGCATCACCGCCATTATGGCCAACACTCCGGATCTTGCGGCCGAGGTTAGCGACCCAGAAAGACTAAGGTCAGGATCGGGCCGCTTTGGCGCACGAAATATTTGGGGTGTATCGCAACTGATGCTCGGGAATTACGAAAAGGTTGTCGAGGCATTTAAAGGAGCGCCCGCTGCCGGTGCGCCTGTAAGTGCTCCTTCTCTCCTGTTCCAAGCCGTTGCGAACGATCAGTTGGGACATACGGAAGAGGCGCAAAGACTTGTTACCGAAATGCGCAAAACATGGCCGGAGTTTCCATCTGAGTTTCTTGCAGGCAGGATCTTCCACAATGATGCCGCAACGCGACAAGCGATACTGGATACTCTGATCAGATACTGATGAAACACGTCGCATCGTTGCCGATGCAGAGTGTTCCAGATTCAAGCACTCATGTCCGCTCAGCAGACCTTAAAACCCAACAAGAACCCACAAAAAAGCGGCCCAGGAGGCCGCTTTCTCTAAATTCGATCTGAACCGGATCAATCCAGTGTCCGGGTGACCTCTTCGCGCTCGAAGATTTCGATCACGTCGCCTGCGCGGATATCGTCGTAGTTCTCGAACGCCATACCGCATTCTTGACCCGACTGAACCTCGGCGACTTCGTCCTTGAAGCGTTTGAGCGTCTTCAGCGTGCCTTCGTGGATCACCACGTTGTCGCGCAGCAGGCGGACGCCTGCGGAACGGCGGGCAACGCCTTCGGTGACCAGACAGCCGGCAACCTTGCCGACACCTGTGACCTTGAAGACTTCACGAATCTCGGCATAGCCGATGAACTTCTCTCGAATCTCGGCGCTCAGCAGGCCGGAAGCAGCCGCCTTCACGTCGTCCACAAGGTCATAGATCACCGAGTAATAGCGGATCTCGACACCTTTCTGGTTCGCGGTGTTCCGCGCCGATGCGTTGGCACGGACGTTAAAGCCCATAACTGGCGCGCCTGACGCTTCGGCCAGGCCAACGTCGGTTTCGGTGATCGCGCCCACGCCCGAATGCAGCACGCGCACGCGCACTTCGTCGTTGCCGATCTTTTCCATCGCCTGAACGATGGCTTCGGCAGACCCTTGCACGTCAGCTTTGACGAGGATCGGCAGCTCGGCCACGTTCTCGTCTTCTTTCGCCTTCTGCATCAGCTGCTCAAGGGTGGTTGCGGCACCAGCGGCGGCACGTTTGTCCTTGGCGGCTTGTTCGCGATAGGCGGCGATTTCGCGGGCCTGCGCTTCGGTCTCGGTCACGTTCAATACGTCACCGGCCTCGGGCGTGCCGTTCAAGCCCAGAACCTCGACAGGAACCGAGGGGCCAGCTTCTTTGACGCGGTCGCCCTTGTCGTTGATCAGTGCACGGACCTTACCGTATTGCTCACCCACAACGAAGATGTCGCCCTGGCGCAACGTGCCGTTCTGAACCAGAACGGTGGCCACAGGACCGCGGCCCACATCCAGCTGCGCCTCGATCACAGCACCTTGGGCGGCGCGGTCGGGGTTGGCTTTCAGTTCCAGAATTTCGGCTTGCAGCGCAATGGCTTCCAGAAGCTCGTCCAGACCCTGACCGGTGATGGCGGACACTTCGACGTCCTGAACCTCACCCGACATTTTCTCGACGATCACTTCGTGTTGCAGCAGATCGGTGCGCACCTTGTCCGGGTTTGCATCCGGCTTGTCGACCTTGTTGATCGCCACGATCATCGGCACTTCTGCCGCCTTGGCGTGGTTGATCGCCTCAATCGTCTGCGGCATCACTGCGTCGTCAGCCGCAACAACCAGAACCACGATATCCGTGACCTGCGCACCGCGCGAACGCATCGACGTAAACGCCGCGTGGCCCGGTGTATCCAGGAAGGTCAGTGTGGTGCCGCCCTCGGTTTTCACCTGATAGGCGCCGATATGCTGGGTGATGCCACCGGCCTCGCCCGCCACAACACGCGCATCGCGGATTGCATCCAGCAGAGAGGTTTTACCGTGGTCAACGTGACCCATGATGGTGATGACCGGCGGGCGCGGCTTCAGATCTTCATCGCTGTCTTCGACCTCTTTGATGACGTCTTCAACATCCGAATCAGAAACACGCGTGACCTTGTGGCCAAATTCTTCGATGATCAGTTCAGCCGTGTCAGCGTCGATGGTCTGGTTCTGCGTGACCATCATGCCCATCTGCATCAGCGATTTGACAACGTCAGCTACGCGCTCGGCCATACGGTTGGCCAGTTCCGAGACCATGATCGCCTCGGGCAGCTGTACGTCGCGGATCACCTTTTCCCGCTCAACCGTGCCGCCCATGGCTTTCTGGCGCGCACGCTCTTGCTTGCGCTTCATCGCAGCCATCGAGCGTTGGCGGTTGCCTTCGCCACCAGTGGCCTGACCCAGTGTCAGCTTGCCCGAACGGCGGTTATCGTCGCGACCTTTGCCGCGACCGCGCTGCTCGCGCTCACGATCCTGCTTGCGCGGGGTCGCAGCGGGTGCAGGCTTGCTGGCCGGGGCGCGTGCCGCTTTAGGCTCTTCCGGTGCGGGCGCTGTAGCGGCGCGTTTGGCGGCTTCTTCCGCCTCTATGCGCTTTCGCTCTTCCTCTTCCGCCTTTTGACGGGCGCGCTCTTCAGCCTCACGCTGTTCACGTTCCTTGGCTTCCTGTTCCGCACGGCGGCGGGCACGCTCTTCTTCGCGCGCCTTTTCTGCAGCCTCGCGGGCGGCGGCCTCTTCAGCCTCGCGGGCCTTGGCGGCCTGCAATGCCTTCATCCGGCGTGCCATTTCCGCGTCGGAAATACCCGCAGGGCGACGCGACGGATCACCCGAAGGTGCAGCACCGCCACCCGGCTTTGCCGCGCCCGGCTTGGGGACCACCACGCGCTTGCGTTTGGTTTCCACCACGACATTCTTGGTGCGTCCGTGGCTGAAACTCTGTTTCACATTTCCGGGGCGTGCCCCGCCACGAAGACCCAATGTCTTTTTGCCGTCATTATCGCTCATAAAGCTTCTTACCCTTCCGCGCGGCCCCTGCCGCCGTCATCCGTTTCGCGCAAGCCACGCAGGCGCTGCGCTTCCTCTACAACACGTTTGGCGAGTCCGCCAGAGGCCATGGCAGCATGAATCACTGTTTGGCGCCCAAATGCCTGCCCTAATTCGTCCGCAGTCAGCCAACCGATGTATTTTCCGAAGTGCGGCGTGCTGAGTTTGGACTTGCCGCGCCCCGATCCATCAATGGCCTGAAGCAGCACTTGCGCCTCTTCCCGGTCCAGCCACGTCTTGACCTTTTCATATCCGGCAACCGCGTCACCGGATTTACGCGCCAGGCTGAGCAACTCAACCACGCGACGCGCGATCTGTTTTTCAACTTCGTCGCTCAGATCCTTCGACACAGAAACCTGTGCCTTGAACCCGCGCGCAAACAGTTTCTTGCCAACGGCCTTGTCCAGTGCGGCACGATCTGCCGTCACATAGACCCCGCGCCCCGGCAGTTTTGCCGCAACATCGGGATAAACCTGACCGTCCGGTCCCGTCACAAAGCGGATCAGCCCGTATTTTGGCTGAACTTCGCCCGTGGCGATGCACTTGCGTTCGGGTCCGTCAGACCGATCCTTATGGACGCCACCGCGAGCCATACGCGCCACCCGAGGCCTGAGATCAGGCCTCGACCTCCTCGTCTTCTGCGTCGCCGTCGATGTCTTCTTCCGCTTGCTCCAGCTCGGCCGGATCAACCCAACCCAGCAGGATACGTGCGGTCATGACCATGTCCTGCGCTTCTTCCAGCGTCACACCGAAAGGTTCAAGTACACCGTCATCCTTGATGCGTTCGCCATCGACTGTGGTCCAGCCACCGGCCAGTTCCCAGTCGGCGCAGGTTGCGAAGTCTTCCAAGGTCTTCACATCATCCTTGGCCAGCGCTTCTACCATCTGGGGTGTCAGGCCCTCAAATTCAATAAGACTGTCCTCGGCGCCCAGTGCACGGGCCGCGTCCAAAGCCGCTTTCGCCTGTGCTTCCAGGAATTCGCGGGCACGTGTCTGCAGTTCTTGCGCGGTGCCTTCGTCAACACCGTCAATGACCAACAGTTCATCGATTTCGACATAGGCGACCTCTTCGAGGTTGGTAAAGCCTTCCGAAACCAAGAGTTGTGCAAAGAATTCATCCAGATCCAGGCTGTCCATGAACAGCTTGGTGCGGGCTTCGAACTCTTTCTGGCGACGCGCCGATTCTTCTGCTTCGGTCATGATGTCGATGTCCAGACCGGTCAGCTGGCTTGCCAGACGTACGTTCTGACCGCGGCGACCGATGGCAAGGCTCAGCTGCTCTTCCGGCACGACAACCTCGATCTTGCCGGCTTCTTCGTCCAGAACCACCTTGGAGACCTCGGCGGGCTGCAGCGCGTTCACCAGGAAGGTCGGCTGATCTTCGTTCCACGGGATGATGTCGATCTTTTCGCCCTGCAGTTCGTTCACAACGGCCTGCACGCGGCTGCCGCGCATACCGACGCAAGCACCAACCGGGTCGATTGACCCGTCATACGATATCACGGCAATCTTGGCGCGCGAGCCGGGGTCACGAGCCACGGCCTTGACCTCGATGATGCCGTCATAGATTTCCGGCACTTCCATTTTGAACAGCTCGGCCATGAATTCCGGCGCGGTACGCGAAAGGAAGATCTGGTGGCCACGCACTTCGCGGCGCACTTCCTTGATATAGGCGCGCACGCGGTCATTCGGGCGATAGCTTTCGCGACCGATCTTGTCATTGCGGCGCAGAACAGCCTCGGCACCACCCAGATCGACAATGACATTGCCAAATTCTTCGCGCTTGACCGCGCCGTTGATGATGGTGCCCGCACGATCCTTGAATTCTTCGTACTGACGATCACGTTCCGCTTCGCGGACCTTTTGCAGGATCACCTGTTTCGCGGACTGCGCCGCGATCCGGCCCATTTCAACCGGCGGCACTTCTTCGACGAAGACGTCACCAACCTCGGGCGATTCCATGTACTGGCGCGCCTGCTCGACGGTCATCTCGGCCTGATAGTTCTCAAGCTCTTCATCCTCGACCACAGTGCGCACGCGAGTGAAGGTCGCCTTGCCGGTCTTGCGGTCGATGGACACGCGAATGTCCATTTCCGCGCCGTAACGGCTCTTGGCGGCACGGGCGAGCGATTCCTCCATCGCTTCGACAACCAGACCGGGGTCGATCATCTTTTCGCGGGCCACGGCCTCGGCGGTCTGCAGCAGCTCCAGCTGGTTGGCTGAGGTGATTGCCATCAGTTCGTCTCCTCTTCGGACCCTTCGGTCTCAATCTCGTCGAAAGCGTTTTCGTTCAGGGCGCCCGCGTCTTTGCGCTGGCGCAGCATTTCCTTGATCAGATCATCGGTCAGGACCAGCTTGGCGTCGCTCAGCCAGTCGAATTGCAAACCGATGGTGATCGTCTCGTCCCCCTCGGGGATGTTGATCAGAACCTCATCCCCTTCGATCCCGGCCAATTCACCCTTAAAACGGCGGCGGCCGTCGATCAGTTCGGCGGTCTCGATCTTGGCCTCATAGCCTTCGAAGGTCTCAAAGTCCTTGAGGCGGGTGAGAGGGCGGTCGATTCCGGGGCTAGAGACCTCAAGCGTATACGCATCAAGGATCGGATCCTCGACGTCCAGCGTGGCGCTGACCGCATTGGAAATCTCGGCGCAGTCGTCCACTTCGATGCCACCGTCTGGCTTGTCAGCCATGATCTGCAGCGTGGTCTGCTTGCCGCTCATCAGGCGAATGCGCACAAGTTCATACCCCAGATCCTCAATCACGGGGGTGATGATCTCGGCCAGTCGCCGGTCAATGGCAGCTTTGGCTATCAGGTCGTTTGTCATCTGGTTCTCTACCCTTCAATCGGGCACAAAAAAACGGGCGCGCGGCCCGTCGAATTTTCCGGTGGAGCCTTGAACCAGAAGTCCAACGCGCCGCTGTTGAAACTGCATATACGCAGGATGGTCCGAGTCTGCAACCCCCGGCGGGAGTCGCAATCAGATTTACGCCATCCACCACCGTTCTGCGATACGGCCATCGTCCAGCACCGACGACCCGGCAATCTGGCGTGGCATCCCGACAGCGCCAGCTACAGCAAGGGCCAGGTCCGCCTCGGACGGGTGAAACCGAAGACCGCGCACGCCCTGCATTTCCGCGTTATCCGGCAGAGCCGCCACATCTACATAACCATCGCGCAGCGCTTCGGCTCGTACTTTGGCATCCGGGATCACGATGACCTCTATCGCATCGACCCATCCGGCCTGACCATCCTTGTAATGCCCCGCCACACGGCGACCGAGGAAATGTCGCCCGTCTTCGGCCCGTTCGACGCGGTAACAGCCAGTACCGTTGGCCGCATGCAATGGCGACACAGTTTGACCCGATTGTGTGACGACAAACCGGCTTTCTGCCAAAATGAAGGGCAGACCCGGATTGGCCTGAGCCAGTTCCAAGTGCACGCGATTGGGAGCCATGGCTTCGGCGCGACCAACTTCCGCCAGAACGGCCAAAACGTCGGCAATTTCCAACGGCGCGCCGTCGTGGAAGACCGCATCATCGCGCAGATCAAAGGTCCAGATCCGTGCGTCGGCATCGGTCTGCCACCCAGTTGCAAGCTCACCCCGCAACGTTCCGTCGGGTGCAATCTCGGTCAGGGTGTCGAAAACAGCCCCGCGTGCAACTTGTTCAAGGCTGTCGTCGCGCGGAACGGCCAGCCGCAACGTGCCGCCTTTCTTCGGCGTATCCGCCAAGGACGCACCGGTCGCCGCCAGCAGCGCGGCAGCGGCACCCGAGGCAAACAAGGCACGGCGGTCAATCCGGGTCATGCCACACCCTCCGCCACGCGATCCATGATGCGCACAAGCTCGGCGCTTATGCCGGGTTCAGACAGCGCATGTCCCGCCTGCCGCACCATCTTCAACTCGGCATTGGGCCAGCGCTCAGCCAGATTCCATGCAGCCTGAGGCGGGCAGATCATGTCATACCGCCCCTGAACGATATGTCCGGGAATATCGGCGATCCGGTCCATCTGATCCAGAATCTGCCCATCCCTCTCCAGAAACGCCTTGTTGATGAAATAGTGATTCTCGAGCCGCGCAAAGGTGCGGGCGTATTCACCCGGACTTTCGCCCACCGATCCGTTGGTATGGATCGAGGCCAGCGCGTTTTCCCAATGCGACCAGGCGCGTGCATACAGGATCTCGGTCGCGCGATCGCCCGAGAACAGGCGCTTATTATAAGCGGCAATTGTATCGTCCAGCTCACCCTCGGGCAGCAGGGCAGTGAACTTCTGCCAGTGCTCGGGCCAGAACCGCCCGGCCCCGCCGCCATAGAACCAATCCAGCTCGGCCTGCGTGGCCAGAAACACACCGCGCAGCACCAGACGGCTGACCCGATCCGGATGCGTCTGCGCATAGATCAACGCCAGCGTCGCCCCCCAGCTTCCGCCAAACACGATCCACTCATCAATTTCGAACAGTTCGCGCAGCCGCTCGATATCAGCGACAAGATGCCACGTCGTGTTGTTTTCGACCGATGCGGTGGGTCTGGACCGACCACATCCACGCTGATCAAACAGAATCACTCTGTAGGCACGCGGATCAAAATAGCGCCGCATAGCAGGGCTGCAGCCGCCCCCTGGGCCCCCGTGAAGGATAACAACCGGTATCCCATCGGGATTGCCGCATTGTTCCACATAGATACGGTGCCCATCGCCCATATCGACCATGCGCTGATCGAACGGGTCGATCGGCGGGTACAGATATTGAACTGCGCGCTTTTGGTCCGGGTACTTGTCCATTATGGCCCTATATAGTCCTTAAGCGTAAAAGAGCACACGGAGACAGGAATGCAAGCGCATCCGAACACGGTGGACCCATCCGAGATCGCAAAATTCGAGGCGATGGCGGCAGAATGGTGGGATCCTCACGGGAAATTCAAACCTCTGCACATGCTGAATCCGTGCCGTCTGGATTATATCACACAGCAGATCGCAGGTGAGTTTGACCGTGATCTGACCGCGCCGAACCCGTTCGAGGGCCTGCGCCTGCTGGATATCGGCTGCGGTGGCGGGCTGCTCAGTGAACCGATGGCGCGCTTGGGTGCGACGGTCGTGGGCGCCGACGCAGCCGAACGCAATCTGCCTGTCGCCCGCATCCATGCGGAACAATCGGGCTTGGAGATTGACTATCGCCACACCACGGCCGAGGACATGGCCGCCGCTGGTGAGCAGTTCGACGTTGTGCTGAACATGGAAGTTGTCGAGCATGTCGCCGACCCGCAAAGTTACCTGACCGCCACGCAACACTTGCTGAAACCCGGCGGGCTGCAGATTTGTTCGACCATCAACCGCAATCCGAAATCCTATGCAATGGCCATCTTCGGGGCCGAGGTCGTCATGCGCTGGTTGCCGCGCGGCACGCATGAGTGGAACAAGTTCATCACACCTGACGAACTGTTCGAGCTACTGCGCCAGGCCGGGCTGGACCCGGTGGACCGCAAGGGGTTTGTGTTCAACCCGATCCTGTGGAGTTGGTCGATCTCGGACCGGGATCTGAGCGTGAATTATGTGACGGCGAGTGTGAAGCCGGGGTGAATCCTACTCCCCCTCCAACTGCAAGCGTAAATCCCGCAGCACCGGCAGCGTGCTGCGCACGCGCTCCAGCCCCAGTTCTCCAACCACGCGGTTGATCAGCGGGGCAATCGACGAAATCGCCTGATCCCGCGCGCGGCGACCGGCGGGGCTGATCGCCACCATCTTGCGGCGGGCGTCGTCCCAGTCGGGGCGGATGTGGATGTATCCGGCCCATTCCAGCTTGGCCAAGGTGTTTGTCATGGCTCCGCGCGTGACGTGGAAGGTGCTGGCCAGTTGCGCCGGGGTCCGCTCATCCCCCACAAACACCAGATGGTTCAGCACCGAGAAATGCGAGATTTCCATGCCCTTGGGCAGCACCCGGCTCAGCCGGTTGCGCAACAACTGGTCTGCAGTCAGAATCTCGCTGAACAGCGTGACCGCCAGGGCATTTTTTTCGTCCGTCATAGCTCGGTTCTGGATCAGGGCCTGTCGAAAGGCCGCACATGCGTCAATGAGGGCACACGTCGGCGCGCCTCTGTCACAGAACTATCATCCAAATCGAAAATGTGAATGCCCGGATCGGTACCTGCGTCGATCAGCACCTCCCCCCACGGGGCGACAACCATGCTGTGGCCGTGCGTGTAGCGGGTTTTTCCACGCGTCTTGGGATGTTCTCCGGTCTGTGCCGGAGCCAGCACCCAACACCCGGTCTCGATCGCGCGGGCGCGCAACAGCGATTCCCAATGCGCGGCCCCTGTGACGGGCGAAAACGCCGCTGGAACCGTCAGGATCCGTGCCCCCGCCTGCGCCAGAGCAGCGTGCAAATGGGGGAAGCGGATATCGTAGCAGATGGTCAGCCCCACCTTGCCAAAATCGGTCTCAGCCAAAACCGCGCGGTCGCCGGGCCGGTAATTGGCCGATTCGCGGAAAGTCTCGGTTTCCGTGACCTGCACGTCGAACATGTGGATTTTGTCATAGCGCGCCACGACCTGACCCTGCGGATCGATCATGAAGCACCGGTTGGCAAAGCGACCATCCGCGTCGTGGGTTTTGATCCCCAGCGAACCGATCAGAAGCCATACGCCCAGTTTGGCGGCCTCTTCGCGCAAGCCCGCCAGGGTGATATCGTCTTCTTCATGCTGCAGAACCTCGCGCTGCCGCGTGGTGCTGGTCGAAACGCAGTTCGTAACCTCGGGCGTCAAAACGAACCGCGCGCCTTGCCCGGCGGCCTTAGCCATCATGGCGCGCACCATGTCCAGATTTTCGGCCGGATCGTCCGACGAGGTGATCTGCAGCAGCGCGGTCTTCATCAGGCCGCCAGCAGCCGGTCGAGCTTGCCCTGACGTTCCAGTTCATACAGATCGTCACACCCACCCACATGTTCTGTGCCGATAAAAATCTGCGGCACGGTGCGTTTGCCACCGGCCCGCTGGATCATCTCGGGTTTGCGTTTGGGGTGCATCAGCACATCGACTTCTTTGAACTCAACGCCTTTCTGTTTCAGCAGACGTTTGGCCGCATGACAAAAACCGCATAGCGGCGAGGTATAGATTTCTACCGGCTTCATTTTCCGTTCCCTTCGGGTTTCGCGCAATCTTGGGCGAATTAGGCATCCTTGGCAACGCGCGCCAGTGCCAACACGAAAATATGATTTGCCCCTACGGCCTGACACACACGGGTACAGGCGGCCAACGTCGCGCCAGAGGTCATCACATCATCCACCAGTAACACGTCGCGGGCTTTCAGATGCCTTGCCCTGCGCGGGTGGACGCGAATCGCATCTTTCAGAACCTCGGCCCGTTCTTGCGCCGTTTTGCCATCCAGAACCGGTGTTCGTCTGTTTCGCACCAACAGATCAGGCACACAGTCCAGCCCACTGTCCTGACCCAGATACTGCGCCAACAGGGCCGACTGATTGTAGCGCCGTTTGAGCAGACGAGACCAATGAAGCGGCACCGGGGCGATCACCATACCCGGTCGTAGCAGTTCACGCCCCGCTTGCGCCATCCAACGGGCTGCTGGGCGAGCCAGTTCGGGCCGGTCACCATGTTTCAAGGCAAGGATCAGCGACCGCGCCTTGCCATCATACATCAACGCTGATCGGCCAGCATCCCATGGCGGTGGGGCTTTCAGACAATCGTCGCATTCAATCCTATACCCATCCTGCGCACCCATCAGCGGCACTCCGCAGCTTTCGCAAACGGTGCCTCCAATAAAGGGCGTTTCACGCCAGCAGGATCCACACAGCCCAAAATCTGACTCGGTCAGCGCGCCGCATCCCATGCAGCGGGGCGGGTAAATCAGTGCAAGTGCGGTTTGAATCCGCTGCGCGATGCGATACTTGCGTGCCATGAAACTGCCCGAGCCCAACGCACCCTCTCTGTTTGATCGCAAAACCATCCTGCGCCACCGCGCCCGTGCACAGGATGACGCCTTCTTCCTGCATCGCGCCGCAATTGACGAGGTGCAGGATCGGCTCTCTACGGTTAACAAAGCCTTTACAGCGCCTGCGATCGTGAGCTCGTTTCCGCGGCTTTGGGACGGCGTTCTTTCCGGTGCTGCCTTGGTCCAGGATGACGACGTGCTGGCGCTTCAGCCCGGCGCCCATGATCTGGTCATCCACGCAATGGCCTTGCATTGCGCCAATGATCCGGTTGGGCAGCTGATCCAATGCCACAGGGCATTGCAGCCCGACGGGCTTTTGCTGGTCGTGTGTTTGGGCGGGGAAACTTTGCACGAACTGCGCGCCGCATTGGGACAGGCTGAGATTGAGATCACAGGTGGCCTGAGCCCTCGCATCGCTCCGATGGCGGAACTTCGAGACATGGGTGGATTGTTGCAACGGGCCGGTCTGGCTTTGCCTGTAGCGGATTCAGTGCCGCTGACGGCGGAATACCGCGACATTTGGCATCTGATGCGCGATCTGCGGCATATGGGTGAAACCAACGCCTTGTCGGCACGGCTGAAGCGCCCGACCAGACGGGCCGTATTCGAGGCCGCACAACGTATCTATGCGGATCACTTTTCGACCGCTTCAGGCCGCCTGACAGCAACATTCGACCTGATCTGCCTGACCGGATGGTCGCCGCACGATAGCCAACCCAAACCGCTGCGCCCGGGATCTGCCCAAGCCCGTCTGGCAGACGCCTTGCGCACCACCGAGGGCAAACTGCCTGATTGACGTGCGGATAAATCCCCTTATCTCAGGCCGGACCACAAGAAATACAGGAAGTCCCATATGTTCGATGCTACCCGCCCCGCACACGCTCCTACGGATCATCCTAAGATCAAGATGGGTCGCGTCGGCATTTTGCTGGCCAATCTGGGCACGCCGGACGATTACACTTATTGGCCCATGCGGCGGTATCTGAACGAGTTTCTGTCAGATCAGCGGGTCATCGATTACCCGAAATGGAAATGGCAGCCGATTCTTCAGGCCATCATCCTGAGCAAGCGGCCCTTCAGCTCAGGGGAAGCTTATAAATCGATCTGGAATCACGACAAAGGCGAAAGCCCGCTGATGACGATCACCAAGGATCAAACGGCCAAACTGCGGGCGGCCATGCATGACCGCTACGGCGATCAGGTGGTGGTAGATTTCTGTATGCGGTATGGCAATCCCTCAACCAAATCCAAAGTACGCGAGATGGTAGCGGCAGGATGCGATCGCATTCTGTTCTTCCCGCTTTATCCGCAATATGCAGGCGCAACGACGGCCACTGCCAACGACCAGCTTTTCCGCGCGTTGATGGAGGAGCCCTGGCAACCTGCATCCCGCACTGTACCCGCCTATTTCGACCAACCAAGTTACATTGACGCGCTGGCGCAATCTGTTGAACGCGCCTATGCGGCAATGGAGACAAAACCGGACATTCTGGTCTGTTCCTATCACGGAATGCCGGATCGCTATCTTCAGCAAGGGGATCCCTATCATTGCCAGTGTGCAAAGACATCCCGGCTGCTGAAAGAACGGTTGGGTTGGTCGGACGATCAGCTTGTGTCGACGTTTCAATCGCGATTCGGCCCGGAAGAATGGCTGAAGCCTTACACGGTGGATCACGTGGCGGATCTGGCAAAGCAAGGCAAGAAAAACATTGCCGTCATCGCCCCTGCTTTCTCGGCCGACTGCATCGAAACGCTGGAAGAGATCAACGAAGAGATCAAGGAAAGCTTTGAAGAAGCAGGCGGCGAAACCTTCACCTATATCCCCTGTCTGAACGACGACGACGCGCATATCGCCGCCCTGGGCAAGGTCGTCGAGGACAATCTTCGCGGCTGGATGGACTAACTCTGCGGAACACAATGCACGGCGCGAGCGATTCAATTGGTTTTGAACGCTTTTCGCCTGTTTCGGCTTTCTGAAACAAAAAAGGCGGTGGATTGCTCCACCGCCTTTTTCAAGAATTCCGTGTTGGCTTAGCTTGCAGCAACGGCAGCAGCAACAACAACCAGCAGGATCAGCGGCAGGATGATGCCCTGCGACGAACCTTGAGTTTCTTCAACAACAACAGGTGCTTCAACAACCGGCTCTTCCAGGTTGCCTGCGTATGCGGTCGAAGCTGCGGCGGTCAGAGCTGCGGCGAGAACGAGTTTTTTCATATTAACCTCCAGAATTTGCACGGTTCCAATGCCCGGAACCGCGCACCTAAGACTTACCTCGTGTTTTTTTCTAATCAGCATTGGCGCTGGAATGCAATTGCAACTTGAGCGCTAAGCGGGTTCGTGCGGGAAAATGTCGTCAAATTAGCAACACTTGCGTGCCGACCTTCGTCATAGAAAAGAGCTCGGCAATATCGTCATTGAAGAGCCCGATACAGCCATTTGACGAGCGGCGCCCGATTTTGCGCGTATCATGGGTGCCGTGGATGCGGTAATATTTCCAACCCAGATATAAAGCGTGGGTTCCCAGAGGGTTATCTGGCCCTGGCGGGATATAGTCCGGCCATTCAGGGTTTCTTTTCTTCATTGACGGCGTTGGCGACCAGCTGGGGCCTTCAACTTTACGGATCACGCTGGTGCGTCCGCGACGGGTCATCTCTTCGGTCAAAGGCACCGAAGAGGGGTAGAGTTTGTATGTAGATTGATCATCTGACCAATAATGCAGCGCGCGTGACACTGTATCGACCAAAATTGCCCCGTTCCTCGTGTTTGAGAAATAGGGCTGCCAGTCCAGGGCACGGAACCCTGACACATTCCGGCGCACGGGCGGTTCGGGCTCGGGTGCAGGGCGCAGCGGGTCGCCTGGAATATATTGCGCCAGTGCCGGTGTCGCCAGCGAGGCGGTTACACCGGTCAGAAACACCCGGCGCGTGGGTGACAGAATACGCTTTTTGACCATGACGAACGGGTCCTGTGTTCTAGTAAGCTCTGAAATCTGATCTATTCTATTGCGAGAATGCTTCAGTCGCAAACCAAACCGGCAGAATCACGCGAGTATAGACGAATGTACGTTTGCTCAGCGCAGTCAGGCACGCTATGCCGGGTGACAACACAATTATCAGGTCGATCATGACGCGTATCGTTTCTTTACTGTTGATTTGCTTTGTCGCGCTTGCGGCATGTACAAGCACCCAGCCCACCACTATTGGTGCGGATGGCCGCCCCTTGCCCACGGTCTACAAAATCCGCGGCAATCCCGAAAAACTGCAATTCCGAATGCTTGATTCGGTCAATGCCTTGCGTCAGGCTCAGGGCCTGCAATCTGTGCAATTGAACTCTCAGTTGAACGCGGCCGCTGCGACTCACTCAAAGGATATGGCACGCCAGAACCGCCCTTGGCACTTTGGGTCGGATGGGTCGTCCCCAATCGATCGTGCCGCGCGGGTCGGATATTTTGGTACATTCCTGGGCGAAGCGATTTCCGAAACCTACGAGACCGAGACCGAGACACTGGCGGCCTGGATGCAAGAACCCGGACCGCGCGCTGTGATCATGGACCCGAAGGCAACCCAGATGGGGTTCGCCTGGCATCAGGAAAATGGTGGAAAAATCTGGTGGACGCTGGAAATGGGAACCGGCGGCTGATCCAGTTCAGAGATTTTGCAAAAAGCCCCCGAATTTTGGGGGCTTTTTTTATTCCATCATGCAGCTTGCATGGATTGAGCTTCGGTCAAAATTGCATAGAGCTTAACCGGATCGGGGTTCGCCCGAAGTTTGGTGCAGACCGAGGTATCCCGCAGCGTACGCGACACCAAAGCCAGCGCTTTGAGGTGATCCACACCCGCCTCTTCAGGCGCGAACAGCGCAAAGGCAATATCCACCGGCTGACGATCAACCGAACCGAAATCGATCGGTTTTTCCAGCATGACGAAGACGCCTGAAACCGCCTCAAGTTCAGACAGTCGCGCGTGGGGCAGCGCGACGCCATGTCCAACTCCGGTTGGCCCAAGGCTTTCGCGCTCAAGCAGAGAGTCGACAACCGCCTGGGCATCAAGGCCCTGGGTCGCGGCGGCAACGTCGCCGATTTCCTGAAACAACCGCTTCTTGCTGGAAGCGGCCGAAAGTACACGCACTGCCTCGGGCTTGAGTATGCTCGAAAGCTCCATGATCACGCTCCATGGCACGGCACCCGCATGTGCGGGTGCGGCCCCGTTTTCTTGCCTGTTACGGATCGATCCAGCCGATGTTACCGTCATCGCGACGGTAGACAACGTTCAATCCATCCTTGTTCTCATTCCTGAACACCAGCACCGGAGCGCCAGCAAGTTCCATTTGCATCACGGCTTCCCCAACGCTCAGAGACGGAATTTTCGTCTCCATCTCAGCCACAATCATGGGCTGCAGCGATTCGGGCTCGTCCGCCGTGTCCGATTCGTCAGACGCGAGGATATAAGAGGACGCACCAAAGAGTTCAACCGGCTCTGCCCGGTCCTTGTGGTGGTCCTTCAGGCGGCGCTTATAGCGGCGCAATTGGGTTTCCATCTTGTCGCAGCATGCCTCAAACGCTGCGTAAATCTCGGTAGCGTGCGCCTTGGCCTGGGCTGTCAGGCCCGTGGACAGGTGCACCGTTGTTTCGCATACATATTCATGCGCTGAACGGGAAAAGACGACGTTGGCATCTGTCGGCCGCTGAGCATATTTGCCCACAACCTCGCCCAGCTCGGTTTGCACGTGTGTCTGCAAGGCCGCGCCGATGTCGATCTGTTTTCCGCTGATTTGGTAACGCATGTGATCTCCTTCACAATTCACACCCATTCTGACGTCACGGTACGCGACGAACTTGTTTTTATCGGGTGGGGGGTCGCGGCATTTTCTGCGGTTGCCTTAAGTCCTGCCCTTCAAAGAAGGGAGATCGAGATCCAGACTGGAACCGAGTAAATGCCATGGTCCAATTGAGGCAAGAGACGAAGGAAGAGTCAATCAAAACAGGCGTGTATATACGCGATTTCCGTCATGCATCTGATGCAAACCCGTTCAAGCCTATGAAATACGGAAGTTTTCGCCCAAATAGACCCGACGCACATTCTCGTTTTCGACAACTTCGTCGGGCGTGCCGGACATCAGCACCTGGCCGTCATGCAGGATATAGGCGCGATCCACAATTTCCAGCGTTTCCCGGACGTTGTGATCCGTGATCAGCACACCGATTCCCCGTTTTTTGAGGTCGGCCACCAGATGTCGAATATCCCCGACACTGATCGGATCAACCCCTGCAAAAGGTTCGTCCAACAGCAGATATTTCGGATCGGCCGCCAAACAGCGCGCGATCTCGACACGGCGGCGTTCACCACCGGACAGGGCCAAGGCGGGCGCGCGGCGCAAATGTTCTATGGAAAAATCCGACAACAGTTCTTCCAAGCGTTCCTTACGCCTGTGTGCGTGTGGAACCGTAATGTCCAATACAGCGGCAATGTTGTCTTCGACACTCATACCGCGGAAAATCGACATTTCCTGAGGCAAATAGCCGATCCCCATGCGAGCACGCCGATACATCGGCAGGGTTGTGACGTTCTGACCATCAATTGTCACTTTACCTGCTTCGGGAAACACAAGCCCTGCGACGGAATAGAAGGTCGTGGTCTTGCCTGACCCGTTCGGCCCCAAAAGCGCTACGACCTCGGACCGGTCCAGCGTCATCGAGACATCGCGAATAACCGTCTTTTTCCGGTAAGATTTTCGCAGCTTCTCGATGCGCAGGCCTGAACTGCCTTCGGCCAATGTCAGGTTCGGACCCGCCATCAGTTGTTGCCCTGCTGCAAGATCGTTTTGACCCGCCCGGTCATGGTCGCCTTGCCTGTTGTCAGATTAGCGTTCATCTGGTCGCCACTGATGACGCTGGGTCCCTGCGTCAGAAGGACATTGCCCTTCATCACAATCACACCGGAATCGATTGTATACTCTGCCCAATCCCCTTCGGCTGCGTCCGGTGGGCTGACCAGAACCACGTTTTCGGTCGCTTCCATCCGTTCAATGGCCGAACGTTCCTGATTATAGATCACCAGAACACGTTCCGCCGTCAGCCGCATTTCGCCTTGCACAACGATGACATTGCCAATGAACTCGGCAGATCCATCTTCCTGATTGACGTTCAATGTCTCCGAAGTCACCTCAACTGGCAGGCTTGGGTCGGCATTTGCAGAACCAAAGGCCACCTGCGCCTCTTGCGCGGCCGCGGTACCCGCGATTACAGCGAGACACAGTGGAACAAAACGAAAATCGAACACAAGTTATCTTTCTGCCTTTTCAGGCTCGTATATCAGCTTCACACCATCTGTAAAAACAATATGGACCGGACCATCATTTTTTTCCGTCCCAAAAGTCATGCGCCCGGCGGAAAAGTTGCCGATCGGCCCGGTACCATTCACCTGTCCCGGCGTGTCGCCGCGGATTTCATCCAAAGATGTGTTGAGCAGATCGGTCGTGACCTGAAGCCCGTCAGCTGTGGTGATCACCACGTCGCCGACAAAAGTGGCTGTGCCTTCGTCAGGGCGGATTAAACCCGAGTTGGAGTCCAGCAGTATCGTTCCACCGCTCAGCAAGCCAAACCGGCCACGGAATTCTGAGGCAGTCGGGGTCGCGTTCTCGTTGCCCTGGGTCGCCTGAGTTGCCTCGATATGAACGTCCTCACCCTTGCGCGTGGTCCCCTGATAGTTTGGCTGCGTTACAACTTGCTGCGCCAACCGTTCATCGATGTCATTTTGCGCGAACGGCACAGATACATTTGTTTCGATACTGCGGGACAGCAAGAAGACGGTGGAAAGCAAGACAATCGCCGCAAGCGGCAACAGCACCTTCAGGAACTGCACCATGCGGGAATATCTGTCCACGTCGCCCTCCCTCAGCCCAAACCGACGCGCAGGCAGTCGTGGATGTGCAACAAGCCCTGCGCCTGTCCGTCAGCGTCAGGGTCGACCACGAACAAAGAGGTTATCTTGCGCTCATTCATGATCGCAACGGCTTCTTCCGCCAGCGCGTTTGGCGCAATCGTCATTGGATCACGGGTCATGACCTCTTGGGTGGCCTTGTCCAGCAACCCGTCCATATTGCGGCGCAAGTCGCCATCGGTGACAATGCCCAGCAGGCGGCCTGCATCATCGGTGACACCAACGACACCAAAGCTTTTTTGGCTCATGACCAACAAAGCCTCGCTCATCGGAGTGTCGGACGTGACCACAGGCATATCCGCGTGCATCAGATCGCGCACCTTGCTGAGCTGCGCACCAAGCTTGCCACCTGGATGAAAGTCACGGAAATTCTCGGGCTTGAAATCCCTGTACTTCATCAAAGCAATCGCCAGCGCATCGCCCATTGCCAAGGTCAATGTCGTCGAGATCGAAGGCACCATGCCAAAGCCGCATGCCTCACCTAAAGACGGGATCAGAAGATGCACATCCGCCTGTTTCATCAGCGTGCTTTGAGGCTTACTGGACAGACCAATCAGCGGAATCCCGAACCGGCGGGTAAAGGCCAGCAGATTGGCCAGTTCCGGCGCTTCGCCCGAATTCGAGATCGCCAATACCACGTCACCCTTGGAGACCATGCCCAGATCACCATGGCTGGCCTCGGCCGGATGCACAAAATAGGCTGGTGTACCAGTGCTGGCCAAGGTGGCGGCTATCTTGTGCCCAATGTGACCCGATTTACCGATACCGCTCACGATGATGCGACCCTTCGCCTGCAGGATCATTTGCACGGCTTCTGCAAAATGGTCGTCCAGACTTTCAGCCAACACGTCCAGCGCGCGGGCTTCATCTGTAACGACCTGACGGGCGGTTTTCAGAAAGGACTCGTTATCAGTCATGAGTGTGCAAAAATATCCGTTTCGGGCCAGCCTGCGAGGTCCAGTTTCGCACGCATCGGAAGGAAATCAAAACAGGCTTGCGCCATCTCGGTCCGATCTTCACGTGCAAGGCGCTTGTTCAATTCATCCCGCAGGCGGTGCAGGTACAGAACATCCGAGGCTGCATAGTCCAGTTGAGCATCTGTCAGAGACTCGGCTCCCCAATCGCTCATCTGTTGTTGTTTCGAAATGTCGACACCGATCAGTTCCTGACACAAGTTTTTCAAGCCGTGGCGGTCAGTGTATGTGCGCACCAGACGGCTGGCGATCTTGGTGCAATAAACCGGAGCGGCCAGCGCACCAAAGGTGTGGTACATGGCTGCGATGTCAAACCGCCCGAAATGGAACAGCTTAAGCACGTCAGGGTTTTCCAGCATGGCGCACAGGTTTGGTGCTTCGGTTTGCCCTTTTTCAACCTGAACGATGTGGCTGTTGCCATCACCACCCGACATCTGGATCACGCATAAGCGGTCGCGATGCGGGTTCAACCCCATGGTTTCGCAGTCAATGGCCACAACGGGGCCCAGATCCAGCCCGTCGGGCAGATCGTTTTTGTACAAATGGTTCGCCACGCGACTAATCCTCTGAGCGCTATTGTCCCCGAGATAGGCGGTTTGGCCCCTAAACTCAACGCCGTCCAAAAATCGCGGGCTGTTCAGCGCCAGGCTCTTGATCTTATCCTCATGGGGGGGATAAGGATATACCATGTCTAATCATACCCATGAGTCGCATCCACAAATCACGGCCCGACTAAAGCGTGCCCACGGGCACCTGGCCAAAGTCATTGCCATGCTGGAAAGCCAGGCCCCCTGTTCGGACGTTGCCCAACAGTTGTTCGCCGTGGAAAAGGCTGTCACCAATGCCAAACGCGCGTTGATTCACGATCACATCGATCATTGCTTGTCCGCTGACGACGCTGGCAGCGGGATCGAAGATTTCAAAGCGATTACGAAATACCTCTAAGCCATGCTGAGCATTCTGAAGAACCGCACCTACCGCCACCTGTTCGCCGCTCAGATCGTCGCCTTGACAGGCACCGGATTGGCGACTGTTGCCCTGGGCCTGCTGGCATTCGATCTGGCGGGGGATGCTGCGGGCCTGGTTCTGGGCACTGCGCTGACGATCAAGATGATTGCCTATGTCACCGTTGCACCGCTGGCGGCCGCCTTCGCCGAACGTTTGGATCGCCGCAAGATGCTGGTCGTTTTGGACCTGATCCGCGCGGCCGTTGCACTGTGCCTGCCTTTCGTGACGGAAATCTGGCAGATCTACGTGTTGATCTTTGTGCTGCAATCGGCTTCGGCAGGGTTCACACCTGCCTTTCAGGCAACGATTCCTGATGTGTTGCCGGATGAAGCGGAATATACACGGGCCCTGTCCCTGTCGCGCCTGGCTTACGATATGGAAAGCCTGCTGAGCCCGATGTTTGCTGCAGCCCTGCTGCTGCTGGTCAGCTTCAACAGCTTGTTCTGGGGGACGGCATTGGGCTTTGTCGCTTCGGCATTGCTAGTGGTCTCGGTCGTCCTTCCGTCGCCCAAACCCACCAAACCCCGCGGAATCTATGACCGCACCACACGCGGTATTCGAATCTATTTGAAAACACCCCGGTTGCGCGGGTTGCTCGCACTCAGCTGGAGCGCGGCTGCGCTGAGCTCGATGGTGATCGTCAATACCGTGGTCATCGTGCGCGCCAATCTGGGACTGTCAGAAAGCGCAGTGGCCATTGCGCTGGCCGGATTCGGAGGTGGTTCGATGTTGGCCGCCTTTACCCTGCCCCGCCTTCTGGATCGGATCGAGGATCGTCGGGTTATGATCTCGGGGGCCGTTTTTGCCACAGGGTCCATGGCTGTGGCCGCGATTCTGGCAGCAACTGTTCCCTTGTCACTTGGCCTGCTGACCTTGTTGTGGGCGTTTACCGGTTTTGGATATTCCACCACTCTGACACCCTCGGGTCGCTTGCTGACCCGGTCAGCTCATCCCGAAGACCGCCCCGCTGTTTTTGCAGCTCAGTTTACCCTGTCGCATGGCTGTTGGCTGGTGCTTTACCCGCTTGCAGGGTGGCTGATGACTGCATTCGGACCAACAGTGGCGCTCAGCAGTATGGCAACGCTGTCAGTGGCCGGTGTGGTTGGCGCGTTCAGTTTATGGCCGCGCCTTGATCAGGAAGTGATTGAACACGATCACCCTGATCTGCCGGCCGATCACCCGCATCTGACCGGATCAGGCCCGCACGCACACCCAATTATCATCGACGACCTTCATCCGAACGTGCCGCACAGATCTTGAGCAGCTGCCCCGATCTGCCCTACACCGAAACCGCACCCATCAGCCGGAGCCCCAATGGACCAGCTAGACCGCCGCATTATCGCCGCCCTGCAAGCCAATGCCCGGGCCTCGACCACGCAGATTGCGGCTACGCTGGGTGTGGCCCGTACGACGGTTCATGAACGGATCAACCGGATGGAGCAACGCGGCGTGATCACGGGGTATTCCGTGCGCCTTGGGTCAACGGAAGACACTCCCAAAGTGCAGGTCATCGTTATGCTTGAGGTGCAACAGAAAGAGACGACCCGTATCATCAAGCGGCTTGAAGCTTATCCTGAGGTTAAATTGTGCCTGTCCATCAATGGTGAATTTGATCTGATGCTTTCGGCTGAGGCACCCCGGTTGGAAGATCTGGACATTCTGGTCGACGACCTGGCCAAGATCCCCGGCGTCCTGCGCACCAATACCAGCGTTGTCTTCGGGCGCAGGATAGATCGAAATTGAAGCCCCGATTACTCTCTGTAAACCGATCATTGGCTAGCTTGGCCGGGACAGATCAGAATCCCGGACCGGCAGAATGCCAATTCAAAAGATCCCGTTCTTTTTCATGCTCATGCTTGTGGCGGCAGCCCAAGCAGGCTTTGCCATGCCCAATGCGCACACCGGGGATCTGTGTGATCAGGCTGCACGGCGTGCGGCGTTGTCCGAAGGGGTACCGCTGGACGTTCTGCGCGCGATTTCACGTGTTGAAACAGGTCGTACTGTAGACGGGCAGTTCCTGCCCTGGCCGTGGACCATCAATGTTGAAGGTAAAGGGTATTGGTTCACCTCTGAAAGCGAGGCCAAAACCTATGTGTTCAAGATTTTCAAGGCAGGCGCGCGCAGCTTTGATGTGGGCTGTTTCCAGATTAACTACCGCTGGCATGGCAAGGGTTTTCGCTCGATCGAAACAATGTTCGACCCTGACCCAAATGCGCTTTGCGCTGAGAGAACCCGATTTCACCACTGCCGCGCGGATCGAATCCGCAATCAATACCGAGTTCAACAGGGCCGTGGCCATCATGCGGGATTCCGGCACGGTCGAGCTTAACGTCGCTGCAACACAGGCGGTGTCAACGGCTCACGCCATCGGGCGTATCGAAAACATACTGGTTGAACCAGAATCAAAGGCACGTGTCGTCTTCGATCAGCGTTCCGGCACGATTGTAATGGGACAAGAGGTCCGCATTTCGCGCGTCGCTGTCTCTCAGGGCAATCTGACGTTAACAGTGCAAGGGGCACCAATTGCCGTGCAGCCCAACCCGTTTGCCAGGGGTGAAACAGTGGTCGTACCCCGCACCATCGCTGGCATCAAAGAGGAAGAAGGCACCGGTCTTGCCGAAATCCCCGAGGCCACAACCATGTCCGAAGTGGTTGCAGGTTTGAATGCACTAGGCGTGTCGCCTCAGGACATGATCGACATTTTGAAAACCATAAAGGCAGCGGGCGCGTTACACGCAGAGTTCATCGTCAGGTGACGGGCCGTTCACGCAATAAGGGCGTGCTGATTGCACGCCCCTTGCACTCTATTTTGACTTCCAGCTGTCCAGCCAGCGCCGAAACCTGGTGCGCCGTTCTTCAATAGCGTCACCCGCCGCATAAAGCCCGTCTTCCACATTTTCGATCATAGGGTCGATCCGGGCTTGCCGGAACCTGCGCCAGCGCACCCATATCGCCCAGACCACAGCGGCGAAAATCGTCAGAAAGATGATATTGAACCAAGGGATAATCCGCGCATCCGGCCCATCCACATGGTTGATGAAGATGGCGTTTGGAAAGATCGAAAGAAACTCGTTACGCCAGCCGTAATGAGTAACAACCACCCATTTCGGGTTCTCTTTGGTCGATTTGGCATCATTGGCTTCGGTATACAGGTTGGCTGTGTCGAACTTGAAATAGGGGGGCCAGCCCCAGCCGGTATCCTCGTTTCGATAAACGATGGGCTTACCGCTGTCGCGCACAGCCTGAATGAACTGCACGTCCCGATTGGCCAGGCTTGCGGACTGGTCCTGAGGTTCAGACCAGAAAATCCGGGTCCAGTCGTTCAGATCCTGCCGTTCTTCATAGGTATTGACGATGCGCACAATGTCATGCTGCGGCAACGAGTACTGCAGGACCGCCGCAATCGTGCCCCAGAAGATGATAATGAACGCCCATTTCACATAGGCCATGCCTAATTCCTCACATGTAATTCACAATGTAGATCAGCGCGCTAATCGCCACCCACGGCACAATATAGACACCCAGGATCAGTTTACGCCGGAACGAATTGTCATACACATGCAATCCGCGTTCGACAAAGGCTTCTTTGTTGCCCGTTTTGCCTTTTTCATCCCACCAGTCCTCAAGCTTACGCCGCCGAATGCCGCGCGAATAGAAAGACAGCGCAACATAGGCAATCGTCTGAATCACCAGCAAGATCAGCAACAGGCGCAACAATCCGATCATATCAGCCTTTCCTCACCGAACCCCACGGACCGACCCGGGCGATTATGTCATCGCTCACCCGGTCATTGCCGCTCATGTCCGGCTCATGCCCAAACAACGCAGCGCGGGCCCCTTGTTTGTCCACCTGATACTCACGTGCAAGGAAGTCGGCAACATAGGCTTTCTTGCGCTCGGGCCAGCCCGAATATGTTCGGTAGAACAGCTCTTTATGGCAGATGAACATCTGGCGCGGGTCCAGCGGAGCCAGCTCGGACAGCAGCATGTTCACCAGATCGCGGTTCGGCGTATCCGCCGCGCGCAAGGTATAGAAATAGGCCGGATGGTCCGAGGTGATGCGCGGCCATGACCCCCCATCGCTCGCCCAACGCAGCAATTGAGCGAGCCCGTGATAGGCTTCGGGCAATCGATCCAAGTGATTGCGCGCCAGCCGACGCATGTCACTGCGATCCAACCCGGTCAGGTCGACATCAGCATCCGCAGCCGCATCGACGGTCAGGAAATCCATCTTCTGTTGCAGAATCGCGGCGGCATCCACGCCGCGCGCTTTGACAATCGGTTCGACCAGATCGTTGTAATCCAGAAACTTGGCAATCTGGTTCCGCTGTGACGGGTCGAATGTGTATTTGATTGGCAGATCGTCCGGCTTTTCGCCCATGCAGATGGCCGCCGGGTGATCCAGGTCGGGAAACAGATAGAGCCCGCCAAAATGCGCGGTCCAGAAATTGCGCTGCTCAAAATCCGTGTGACGCAGACGTACCGGATTGCGGGTGACGTCGCCGGTTTCCTTGGCCGTTTCGATCATCTTGGCGATCAGCACATCGTCGAACCACGCATCCTCTTCGGTCTTGAACCGTTCGACCATACCCGCCAGTTGCTGTGCCTTGCGCAAGGTACCGCCAGCTGTGTCAGCCTCAATCTCGATCTTGCGCAGATTCAGCAGATCGCGCGGCGTGGTGAGTTTGAAGACCGAGTTCACCAGTTCTCCGGCCACCGCATCGGTGGCGGTCAGGGCAAACAGCTGCGCCTCGTTTATCTCGATGAATTCCCGCAGAATATCGCGCGAGGTCGAGAATTTGACGTTCAGCAGCGGCGCGCGTTTCTGCTCGGTCGTCAGCAGGATAAACTGCCGGTTGACCCCGTTGGGATTGAGGTAAAGCTCGTCCTCCAGCTCAATCCCCACCTCCGGCGAATAGCCCGATATATCGACATGGAAATCCGTTAACGCCGTGGCCTTGCCCGCCAGATGCTGCAGCGCGCGGTTATACCGCTCGACTAAGGCCGGGCTGGAGATGTGGACGAGGTTGCCGAACATCAGGCCTTTTTCGATGAGGCGGATCATGGGAACGCATGCGCATGTTGAATGCGCTCTCCAAGTTCAATACCTCTATTCTGAAATTCAGCCATCTTTCGTGCCGCTATTTGAGTAAGAGTTCAGTCGCCTCTGGCGGGTATCCCAAC
The DNA here is from genome assembly GCF_013110855.1 of Ruegeria sp. HKCCD4884. Classification (NCBI taxonomy): domain Bacteria; kingdom Pseudomonadati; phylum Pseudomonadota; class Alphaproteobacteria; order Rhodobacterales; family Roseobacteraceae; genus Ruegeria; species Ruegeria sp. HKCCD4884. Next base: position 52,495 of record NZ_WVRJ01000015.1, on the reverse strand, counting down.
CTAATACTTCCGGTAGACTCACAATGGTGAAGGCGACAATAGCCAACCCCAAAAAAGTCTTTCTGAATAAACGCCACGGCGTTTCACTCCCTTCCGCAGTTGGATTGGTAGAAAACGGCCATACCTCCCCGAACTCGGCAAAGGTAATAAGCCAAGCGCCCAACAACGGAATCGCCAAAACAAAAATTACCCGTTTCAGTCCCTTAGATTCCAAATGACCCAATCCTTTCCCGCTGGGTTAGTTGACACAAACTATAATAACCTTGCTGTCGAACGACGCACAAAAATAGCCGCTAAAACTAACAAAGGCAGCGCAAACGCCCGCGCCGTGATCTGCAAGTTGAACCCGATGTAAGAGACCACGCTGCTCTCAAACAGGATCAGAGACTCTTCCCACGAGGTGCCTTCAAACCCGCTACCTGCATTCACAGCGAATTGGCACAGAAACAACAGGGCTGCCGCCCCAAGAAACCCGAAAACGCCCCATCGCAATGGCAGGATCAGGCCCAAAACAAGGGCGAGGCCGGTAATTGCAGCGATCAAAGTCATGTGTTTGCTTCCTTTTTCCGACGAAGCGTTGTTGCATACGCTCCGCCAGCCAAAATCATTGCCGGAACAAACCAGAACAATGCACGGCCAAGAAAATGTGATGGCATTTCACTGGGTCCGAAGGCATGCAGCAGGGAATTTGGGCGCGCCAGAGACGCCCCGTTCATCCAGATCTCGAACAGTGAACTCCAGATATAGGTGAGCGCGAAGATGATGAGCCCCAGCATCGCCACGCTCTTCCGCGGCGCAGGTCGATGGCGCGCGACGGATACGCCGAAAAAGATGCTCGCTAGAATGAGCGATGCGAAGATCAGGAACAGGCCACCGGTCACCCCTTCCCCTCCAGATACCGCCGCTTGGCCTCTTCCATCCGGCCCATCTCGCGGACGGCGTTCTCGATTGCGACCTCGTCGCTCTTGTCGGCATAGCGGAACTCGCTGTCGGCGTAGCGGTTGATCTCTTGGATCACCATCTCAACGGTGATCGGCTGGCGCAGGTCCTCGATCATCGCCTTCTTGGTGTCGTAGTCGCGGAACAGGAACAGGTCGGGGTTCTCCATCCACTCGTCGGGCAGTTCGAAATCCATTGCGCGGACCTTGACCGCGTCGGTGATGTTCTTGATCGCGCGGCCGGTAAAACGCTCATCCGCGGCTTGGATCGCCTTGAGGTAGGTGCCCAGCTTTGCGATGGTGTCCATCTGGCCGATCTCGCCGGATACCCGGTCATAGACCTGTAACAATGCGTCCTCATGCGGGCGGGAATGGCTTTCGAAACTAGCGGCGACGGCTTTCTTGATCTCCTGCGCGGCATAGGCTTCGTGCTCGCCCAGCGGGATTTCGTGGTTGCGGCCCATCAGCAAGTGCAGGATGTCGATGTAATCCTCGCGCGTTTGCGGCCCGTCCACCAGGAACCGCGCGCCCGCCCGCTGGCGCAGGGCGTCGTCCACATTCTCGGGGTAGTTCGAAAACATACCAAAGGTGCAATTGCCGCGCACGACGGTGTTGGTCCCCGCAAAGCTCTCCATCAGAACAGCGGTGATTTCCAGTTGGCCCGCGCTGGACTGCCGGTCGCCGCGTTTGCCCGCCAGTTGGTCGATATCGTCGATGGTGCCGAAACCGATGACCGAGGGGTCGATGATCGTGTTGATAAACGCCTTGGCGTTCTGGCCGGATTTGCCCTGATAACTGTCGATATTGTCAGTGCTCAGGTTCTGATAGCGGAACGGATAGCCCGCGTTCTGGCAATAATCGTGGATCAGCCCGGCCATCATCTGGATCAGCGTGGTCTTTCCGGTGCCCGGTTTGCCGTCGCCCATGAAGGTAAAGATGAACCCGCCAAGCTCCGCAAACGGGTTCAGGCGACGGTCGAAATCATAGGCCATCAGCATCTTGGCCAGCTTCATCGCCTGATATTTGGCGATATGGTTGCCGACCACCTCGTTCGGTTTCTTGAACGTCATGGTCAGGGTGGTGGATTTGGCCTTCGAGGCCGGCTCAAAACCCCTAATTGTCAGGTCATCGGCCTCGATATGCCAGGCGGCGCTCTGGAACGGGCCCAAATGGCCAGCAGACTGGGCACGCAGGGCGACTTTTTCCATCAACTGCTCGGCATAGGCACTTGTGGCGGCGATCAGGTGGGCTTCGTCAGGGGCGTGTTTGGCGAGTTGCTGGTCCAGCTCCCACAACGCACCATGCAGGGCGAGTTGGCCATTGTCGGTTAAAACCTCTTCGATCTCGCCAATATCGACGGTGGTCTCGCCCAGATGCGAGGACATCAAGTAAGCCAGCGCATTGCCGAACGTGTGCAAGGTGATCAAAGCCTCAGCCGTCAGCAGTTCCGAGAATTCAGTCTTGCGCGCGGCTGGCAAGTCCCCGGCCAGATTGGCCCGTTTCAGATCGGCCAATGGCGTCTGGTCCGCATAAGCCTCGGCCACAGCCAAAGCGATGGCAATGGCGCGGCGAATGGCTTGCTGTGTCGTAGCCTGAGGCGGAGACACCAGCGTATCCCCATCGTCCGACGCCTCGATCCGTTCAACCAGATGCACCCCATCCGCGCGCTCAGTGCGCCGCGTGACCAGACCCGGTGTCGTGGATCGAAATCGCCGCCCCGTAGAAACCCCCGGAGAACGCTCAACAACCGCTTCCACCGCCTTGCCAATCCTCGGCGCGTGTTCAAACCCGTTCAGCAAAGCGGTCGCTGCTTGATAGTGCTTGCGAATGTCGTCCTCGCGTAATTCCATCTGATCTGACATCAAACTCATCTCTTGAACCGCTCTTGCTTCATCTTTTCAAAAATACTCTCGCCGAAAGCGAAACTAATAGCGCAAAACCTGCCCCGCCTTGCTGACAACGAACTTGTTCACATCGGCAAACCCCGGTGGGTTGCGCTCGGCCAGAACCTGAAACGGGCGTTGGGGCAGGATGATTGATCGCTGCGTGCGCGTCGCCCCGATCTCAGCCCCCTGACCGCCAAAGGGGTCCAGCGCAAAGATCTCGCGTTCAACGGTGGAAAACCACCCGGCGCGTTCCTCGATCACCTGTTCGCTTTCCAGTTCCTCGGTGGTCCAGGCCAACGCCCAATCTTGACCTTCGGGGGCCTGTGCGTCCTCCAACACCTGCCGCAGCGGGCCGGATTGCTCGGTATAGGCCGAGGAATACATCGGCCCAACATGGATACGGCGCAGGTGTTTGGGGTGCAGGTCGTCGAAATCCTGATCGAAGCCTTTGGCGATTGTCACCAGTTTCAGCCCGCCCAAGGACTGCGCCATCAGATGCGCCTGCACCTCGGGCCAGCGGCGTTGATCTTTGGGCAGGGCGGTTTTGCCGCTGTCCTCCAACTGCATCAGATAGATCACCGGCAGGTTGATCTGGCTGTCATAGACCGCCCAGTGGATCAGGAATGTACGCCGTTCGCCCTCATTCCCGATCCAGTGACATTCGGGATCGTTGCGGGCCCAGAACAGGTGACCTTTCAGCAATTCCTCGTAATAGAGCCTTTGAGACAGCGCGAATTGCAGCTTGGTGGGGATCTCTCGGTCGCCAATAATCGTCCGCACCATGTCGGTTTTCAGGTCGTCTTCCGAGGGCATATTCGCCAGATGCACCTGCGCCTGCTGCGCGTCATTGGCCATTGTCAGCAATTCGGCCGCCACCGGAAACCCGCTGTCGCGCTTGTCCATGGCGAGACTGCCAAAGAACCGCCCCGTATCGCGCCCGACCAGCAGGTATTTCATGCTGAGCGCCCGGAACGTGTAGAGCAGTCCCGAGAGATAACGCGAGATGATCCGCACCTCTTGCTTGCTGATCGCGCCCTCGGCCTCCATCGTCGCGGCCACGCGCAGAAGGTGGACGGTGATCACCTCGAATTTGCGGAAATAGCGGCGCGAGGCGAAGGTGTCGGTCAGGCCAACATGGTCTTGGGTGGGGTTAGTCATTTTTGGATTCACTACAATCAGTTCCACGGCATTGATTGAGCCGCCATGGCAGGAGAAAAACGTCTGAGATCAGGTACAACGCGAAGATGATAAGCCCGAAGATTATGCTAACCGGTCCGCCATATAGAGTGAGAAAACCGAGCAGCTTATAAGTTCCGCCTTCAGCACCCAATTTATGCAAAAGAGCTGTAAGGCCATAAATCGGGATCGGCCAAACTACGAGAAAGAGGCCAATCCTGAGAAGCCGTACGTCTTTTCGGCTAAACCACTTCATCCGCCATACAAGTTCTTATCGTGCTTCTCGACAATCGAGGCAAACCGGCGGGCAAAGCGTTCGTCCGCCTTGGCCTTTTTCTCCAGCACGTCGCGGGCAAAGACCATGTGGTCCTCATGCGCTTCAAGCATGTCGGCCATTTTCTGGTTGGTCGCGGTGCCGATGGCGGCCATGGCGGTTTGCGCCTCTTGGTCGGTCTGCACGCCGATCTCGTTGATGCGGTGGGCCACGTCCTGCTGCTGTGCGGTTTTCAGCGATTTGGTCAGGGCGTCATACAGCACCACGCGCTGCTGCGTGTCTGTCTGCAGCTTGTTGATCAGCACCATCTGTGTCGCCGCCTGGTTCTGCAATGAATCGACCCAGGTCTTGCCTTTCTCGATATAGCGCTCCAGCGTCTGCGACTTGGCCAGCTTGACCTGCTCTTCCTGAACCTTGGCGTTGTATTGCTTGTTCAGCTCGGCCAATTCAGTCTCTAACTGGGTCCGCGCGGCGGCATCCTGTTCGACGCTGATCTTGTTCTCCAGCGTGATGATCGTCGGATCCATTCCTTGAATTTCAGTACGCAAAGCTTCAAGCTCGGCCACCGTTGCCTCGCGATCGTCCAATGTCACGGTCAGGTTATCCTCAACCTTCACACGCTGTTCTTCCAGCACCGACAATTGCCCTTGCAGCAATTTCACGATCACGTCGGATTTGGCGATCAGGTCCTGCAGCTTGTCGTCGATATTGGCAGTGCGCATCCGTTCCTGCCGCATCGACTCGGATTTGCCTTTCGAGAAGATGCCGACAAACGACTCCCACCCGGTTTTCGAGCGCATCTCATCGAAATCCTTGGAAAAGGCGTTGGTCACGTCGTCCAGACCCATGATCAGCTCGGCGATATTGGCGTTCATCACCTCGGTATGGGCGTGCACATCCTCAAGTGTGGCGTTTTCGATGTCGATATCGGCCTCGGCGGTGCCGATTTTGGCCCGCGCTGCTTCGATGCGCGATGTCAGCCCTTCGATCTGCGACTGACTTTCGCGCACCTTGGTTTGCGTTTCTTTGATCAGCGCCTCAAATTGCTGGTTCGACATCGGTTCTATCCCTTTTTTCTTCTATTACCCAATAAGATAGGGAATGTTACGTCTATTTACATCCCCTGCGAGTCAAAAATCCCCTGAACCTTGGCAAACTCAGCCTGAAAAAGATAGGCGCGAATTGCCAAGCTGCTTCGGTGGCAATGGGTCAAATCTGGATTGATCCGACCACCATTGTGGACATAGACAATCCAGACCCCACCTGATTGGGTGCGTTGAACAAAATTCCTGCCGGAGGCTGACCCATGCTGGACGCGACAACCGATCTGAAATCTCTTTTGAAAAACCCCGACCTTTTGGCGACCAAGGCCTATATCGGCGGCCAGTGGGTGGATGGGGACAATGGTACTTTTGAAGTGACCAACCCCGCCCGCGGCGACGTGGTGGCCGAGGTGACCGATGTCAGCCGTGCTCAGGTGGCAGGCGCGATTGCACAGGCTGAGGCCGCACAAAAAGAGTGGGCCAAGCTGACCGGCAAGGAACGCGCAGTGATCCTGCGCCGCTGGTTCGATCTGATGATGGAAAACGCTGAGGATCTGGGCAAGATTCTGACGGCCGAGCAAGGCAAACCCCTTGCCGAGGCGATTGGTGAAATCGGATACGGCGCCTCCTTCATCGAGTTCTTTGGTGAAGAAGCCAAACGTGTCTATGGCGAGATGATCCCGGGTCACCAGCGTGACAAGCGGATCATGGTTTTGAAACAGCCCATCGGTGTTGCTGCGTCGATCACACCATGGAACTTCCCCAACGCGATGATCACCCGCAAGGCCGGGCCAGCCCTTGCTGCGGGTTGCGCCTTTGTGGCACGCCCAGCGAAGGAAACACCCTTGTCCGCGCTGGTTCTGGCTGTATTGGCGGAAAAGGCCGGCATTCCGGCTGGTGTGTTCAACGTCGTACCATCGTCACGCGCCAGCGAAATCGGCAAGGAATTCTGCGAGAACCCCGGTGTGCGCAAGCTGACCTTTACCGGTTCGACCGAGGTTGGGCGCATCCTGCTGAAACAGGCCGCCGATCAGGTGATGAAATGCTCGATGGAACTGGGCGGCAACGCGCCCTTCATCGTGTTTGACGACGCCGATCTGGATGCAGCGGTAGAAGGCGCGATGATGTGCAAATTCCGCAACAACGGCCAGACTTGCGTCTGCGCAAACCGTATCTACGTGCAGGCCGGTGTCTACGATGCCTTTGCCGCCAAGCTGAAAGCCGCTGTTGAGGCGCTGAAAGTTGGTGACGGTCTGACAGACGGAACGACTACCGGCCCGCTGATCAACGCTGAAGCCGTTGCCAAGGTTGAAGAGCATATCAAGGACGTAACCGACAAGGGCGGTGCTGTTCTGACCGGCGGCTTGCCCCACGATCTGGGCGGTACCTTCTTCCAGCCGACCATCGTGACGGGCGTGACCCAGGACATGATGGTGGCTCAGGACGAAACCTTTGGTCCGCTGGCCCCGCTGTTCAAGTTTGAGGATGAGGACGATGTCATCGCCATGGCGAATGATACGATCTTTGGTCTGGCCTCGTATTTCTATGCCAAAGACCTGAGCCGCGTCTACAAAGTGGCCGAGGCGCTGGAATACGGCATCGTCGGTGTGAACACCGGCATCATCTCGACCGAGCTGGGCCCGTTTGGTGGCGTCAAGCAATCCGGTCTGGGCCGCGAAGGCAGCCATCACGGCATGGAAGACTATCTGGAAATGAAATACGTCTGCCTGTCTGTTTGACCCTATAGTGCCCCGGTGCAAGGTGCCGGGGCCGTTCGGTTTGTCATAAAACTGCAAATAAACCGTCACATCCCTGCAATGACCCGGGTTCATCCCCCTCATATCCAACTGAGAGGGGAAACTTACCGATGTCATTGCGCTATGCCTGCCTGACATCTGCCCTTGCCCTGACCGCTGGTCAGGCCGTGGCAGAGATGAACTTCAACCGAATTGCGTCCTTCCCGGTCGTCAAGAACATGGCCGAGGGAGCGGATACAACCCGTGAGACCTCGCCCGAGATCATCGCGGCCACCGCTGACGGCATGACGCTGGTCTACACCGACAGCCCGCTGGGCGTGATCGGCATGATCGATATAAGCAACCCTGCAAGCCCGGCCCCGTTGGGTGCGATGGAGGTGGGCGGCGAGCCGACTTCCGTGGGTATCGTTGGCGCGACGGCTTTTGTGGGCGTGAACACGTCGGAAAGCTATACCGCCCCGTCCGGCAAACTGGTCTCGGTCGACATCGCGGGTAAGGCCGAAACCGGCGCCTGTGATCTGGGCGGTCAGCCCGACAGCGTCGCCATCGCCCCCGATGGCAGCTTTGTCGCCGTCGCCATTGAAAACGAACGCGACGAAGACCTGAATGACGGCATCATCCCGCAGCTGCCTGCCGGTTCGCTTGCACTCGTGCCGCTGAAAGACGGCGCGCTGGATTGCGCTAGAATGAAGATGGCCTCGCTGACCGATTTGGCAGAGGTCGCGCCGACCGACCCGGAACCCGAGTTCGTTGACATCAACGCCCTCGGCGAAACCGTCATCACCCTGCAGGAAAATAACCACATCGCAGTGGTCGACAAGGACGGCAACGTGGTCAGCCATTTCTCTGCAGGCGCGGTTGATCTCGAAGGCATCGACGCCACTGATGAGCGCGGCGCGCTGATCTTCACCGAAAGCCAGCAGGGCCGCTTGCGTGAACCGGACGCGGTGAAATGGATCGACGATAATCACTTCGCGACCGCCAACGAAGGTGACTATGAAGGCGGGTCGCGTGGTTGGACAGTTTTCCACAAAGACGGCACCGTTGTTTACGAGAACGGCACCGATTTCGAGAAGGCCATCATCCAGATCGGCCACTACCCCGACAAGCGTTCAGACAGCAAAGGCGTTGAGCCGGAAAGCGTGACCGCAGCCACATTCGGCGGCACACCGATGATCTTCGTCGGGGCCGAGCGCGCCTCGGTCGTGGGTGTCTATGACGCCACCGATCCGGCCAACCCGGTGCTGAAACAGCTTCTGCCCTCGGGCGTTGGCCCGGAAGGTTATGTGGCGATTCCCGACCGCAACCTTCTGATCTCGGCCAACGAGAAAGACCTGATCGAAGATGGCGGCCCGCGCGCGCATGTTTCGATCTTTGAGTATCAGGACGCCCCGGCCAACTATCCGCACCTGACCTCCGCTGGTGCGGATGAGCTTATTGGATGGGGAGCTCTCTCCGGTCTGGTCGCGGATGAAGACGGCATGATCTATGCGGTCAATGACAGCTTTTATGGCTTCCAGCCGTCGATCTTCAAGATCGATCCCAGCCAACAACCGGCTCGCATCGTGGACGTGATCCGCATTCACCGTCAGGACGGTAATCCGGCGCAGAAGCTGGATCTGGAAGGCATCACGCTGGACGGCAAGGGTGGCTTTTACGTCGCCTCCGAAGGCCGCACCGACCGCGTCATCCCGCACGCGATCTATCACGTCTCGGCTGAAGGTCTGGTCAAGGACCGCAAGGGCGAGATTGGCCTGCCGCCGGAGTTAATGGCCCTTGAAAAACGCTTTGGTTTCGAGGGCATCACCAAGGTTGGTGACACCCTGTGGATGGCTGTACAACGCGAATGGAAAGACGACCCCAAAAACCACGTGAAACTGGTGGCCTATAACCTTAAGACCAAGGAATGGGGTGCCGTGCATTACCCCAAGGCGAACCCGGAAAAAGGCTGGGTCGGCCTGTCGGAAATCGTTGCCTTTGGTGATCATGTCTACGTCATCGAGCGCGACAACCAGCACGACCACCGCGCCGTAACCAAAAAGATCTACCGCATCCCGCTGTCCGAAATGACCCCAGCCCCGCTGGGTGGCGCATTGCCCGTGGTCAGCAAGCAAGAGGTCCGTGACTTGCTGCCCGACCTGACCTCGACGGGTGGATACGTTCTGGACAAGATCGAAGGTCTGGCCATCCTGCCCTCGGGCGAGGCGTTTGTGATGACTGACAATGATGGTGTTGACGATGCCTCGGGCGAGACGATGTTCTGGTCGATCGGGTCGGTAACGGCTGGGAATTGACCTACTTGCATAACTTGAGAAACCCCGCACAAAATTGTGCGGGGTCATTTTACTTCAGACGTTAGATTTTAACCCTTTGCGGCTTGTTAGATCTGCTGCCGATTCTGTGGGCGCATTCGGCGGCCGCTATTTCTGCACTTTTAGTAATTGATGGTGAAGTAGCGATCCAAGTTATCGGCCTACTGGATTGAAAGACGCGTGGTGCATTCAGCAATTGTTGCCCCCCAGCCCGAGCCTCCGGCGTGCCAACCAACGATATTGTCTTCGGAACACATCTTATTCGCGAACTGAAGCCAGAGGCGCTGAGCTGCACGCAGATTAGCTACCCATTCCTCGTCTATCTCCTCTACGTCCTGAGTACCCAGTGGTCCTTGCTTCAGTATGCGCTGATACACTGCATTCAGATAATCGTCCGCGCGCTCCAAACCGATGAAATTACAATACTCGCGAGGAGACACTGCGGCTCCTCCGGGAATGAAGAAACCCTTGCTTTCGAGAACTTCTTCCAAGTCTTTGACGCAGTCTTGAATGCCTACAATTACACATGCTTCCCGATTAATTGAATCACTTTCAAAGCACTTCTCAACCTTAAGATAGGATTTGTCGTATTCGGCGGCGGCGGCCTCCGAGTCATAGGCATGTGCACTTGTTCCCATAACAATAAACCCAATTGCCAATATCAGTTTAAGCATATGTATTTCCTCACAATAGATCGGCGGAGATTGACCCAGCTTTCCCCCGTGGGGTGCTGTTCAATGGGAAACTGGTTGGACGGGCCTCTGTCGTCAAGCACTTCTTTTGGTTGATCTCTGTCACACGTATTACGCGCAAAGATAGAGCACAAAATCAGTGCGTGGCGGTCAGGATAACGTGTAACATTGGACCGGACACCGCGGCCTTAGTTAACTGGAAGATAATGCGCGGGTATGGTGCATCTCTACGTAGGCTCCAAAGTCCAATTTGCCACGCATAACTGACGTTCAACCTTAACCACGCCGCGCTCACGGTGAACGACCGCTCCGTCAGCTTAGCAAACACTCAGAAGAGCGCCCAAAAACATCGCCCCGCGTCTGGAGGAACGCGGGGCGTGTGTTGCGACAGCCTGGGAGGAGGCGACTGCCGCAAAGCTTTTCAGGCGCGTTAGTTGACGGCCTTGGCGTCAACGACGTCTTTTTCAATTGCTTTGGCCGATGAGATCTCGATCCGGCGCGGTTTCAGAGCCTCGGGCACCTCGCGCTTCAGGTCGATGTTCAGCATGCCATTTTCGTGGCTGGCGCCAGTGACACGCACGTGATCGGCCAGCGCAAAACGACGCTCGAACGCGCGGGTGGCGATGCCACGGTGCAGATAGCTGCGGTCTTTGTCCTCGGCGGCTTTCTTGCCAGCCACGACCAGCGAGTTTTCTTTCACTTCAACAGACAGGTCTGCTTCGGAAAAACCGGCGACGGCCACGGAAATCCGGTAGGTGTCGGCATCGGTTTTTTCGATGTTGTATGGGGGGTAGCTAGGCTGAGCCACATCATTGGTCAGAACGCGATCCATCATGTCAGCGATCTGGTCAAACCCAATCGTGGCGCGGTGCAGCGGTGCAAAGTCAAATGTACGCATGTGTCGTATCCTCATCCTCGAGCGAATTACGATTTGTGCCCTCCAACTGGACGGGCAGTGATTGATACCGGACCCCGTTGTGGCGATCCGATACACATCACATGGGTAGCGATTTGACCGAGTTCAACCCCCGCCAGAGCTGATGAATTTCGCACCAGACCCGGACTTGCCGGACCCCACCTGCAACCGGCGGATCGACGCTTTTGGCTGCGGCGCATCGCGCCGCATGATGGCCTTAAGCTCAGAGACGATCCCGTCAAGTTCCATGCCAAAACCGACCTTCCGGTTGCCGTTTGTCCCAACCGCCGAAACAACGGACAGAATTTGCCAACGCGAGCCGTTCTTTGCCAAAATAGCGGACCCGGACGAGCCGAAGGTGATGTCACAATCAAACAGAATCAGACCCTGCTGACGATCAATGATACGGCAAGAACGTTCCCGTGTGATCGCCTCAGACCGTCCGCGGCCATAAGAGGCAATGCTGACCTCATTTCCCAGAACACGCCCGCTGTACAGTGCAAAGGGATCTGCGACAGAGTAGGGGATGGGCTTATCGAGGCGCAACAGTGCGACGTCAATCCGAACGCTATCATGGGAAAGCGGCGGTTTAGAGCCATAGCTGGGATGAATAGCGACCTGCGTGATCCGGCTCTCGGCCAGGGCGTTGCCGTTGCTGAGGCCTGCGCGAAACGTGATGTCTTCTGGGGCAAATGCCTTTCCCGTGCGCCCGTCCACTGCGCAATGCGCTGCTGTCAGAACCATGTCCTGCGCGATCAGCGTACCCGTACAAAATGACTCGTCCCCTATGTCCAATCGGCCTATCGCCTCCCAGCCGTAAAGGTCGTCCCGGTCCGTCAACTTGCGCTTGTTCGCTTGCGCGTGGGACGTGGTTGCCAGAATGCACAAACCTAAAATGAGACTCAGTAAAACTCTGATCATGGCCGAATAAACCTTGCACCGATATTCTTGCCCGACCCGGATCCCGGCGTTGAAAGCCCAAATCCACGCCCGGCAGACAACTCATTGCGCAGCAATTGCAGCGAGTGTTCAACAGCAGTGCCAATTGCCACGTTCTGGCCGTCCAAACTGGCCTTGGCCGCAACAACCGACACGATCTGGGGACGCGCGCCCGCAAAGGAAAAGACCGGTGCGCCGGACGAGCCAAAATCGACGTCGCAAGACATGACCATGACACCCTGCTGCCGGTTCATGACCGAGCAGACCTGTTGCAGCGAAGGAGCCTCGGACCGGTCATGCGCATAAGACACCACACCAACCTCTGCGCCACGGCGCGGCTGATCCCCCGATTCAAATGGAATGACGGCAGTGTTTCGGATTGGTTGCCACAGTTCGATCAAGGCCACATCGGCGCTCACCCGGTCGGTCGTCGAGTCTGCACCATATTGATAGTCCGGATGGATCACGGCTTGCCGCGCCGTCCGATAGGCCAAAGCGCGCCCCAAACGCCAACCGGCCAGAAACTCAATGTCCGACGGGTTGATACGCTGCCCGGAAACCTTATCAAACAGGCAATGCGCTGCGGTCAGCACCAGTGTTGGCGACACCAGCGTTCCGGTGCAAAACCCTCTGCCGGCAATATCCAACCGTCCCACGGCCATCCAATCACGCCCGGAATCCGAGGTGTCCAGGCTTTCCAGCCCGGTATCCTGCGCTGTGGCCGCCATCGGCATGACACAGAACACAATCGCCTTGATCCAGTTGCGCACGCGGTTCTCCGGGACTCATTCAGACCTATTTGTCCTACGGGTCGCGTTGGGCGAAAATAGGGCAATCAGGAACCGCCAGAAAATCCAGGTCAACTGATGCGGGTCGGCATCATGTGCTTTACTTCAGGATCGGCACTGCGTCTCCTTGCTGTTGCAAGGATCTTGGCTTTGGGCCACCAGTCGCCCAATCCAGCAATTCGACGGTGTGAACGACTGGCAATTGCGTCCCTGACCCGATCTGCATCATGCATCCGATGTTTCCGGCGGCGATCAGGTCCGGCTTTTTTGCTTCCAGCGTTTTGACCTTGCGCTGTTTCAACTGGCCCGAAATCTCGGGCTGCATCAGGTTGTACGTGCCTGCGCTACCGCAGCACAAATGACTGTCGGCAGGCTCAACAACTTTAAATCCGGTCCGTTTCAGCAAATCCTTGGGATAAGTCTTGATCTTTTGCCCGTGCTGCAAGGAACAAGCCGCGTGATAAGCAACCGTAAGGTCTTGGTCACGTCCTTCCGGCACGTCCAACTGCATGACCAACTCACTGATATCCATGGCAATACCCGAGACACGCGCCGCATCCTTAGCCAGAGGGTCATTGCGGAACATGTGCCCATAGTCTTTAACGGTCGTTCCACAGCCAGACGTGTTGATAACGATGGCGTCTAGGCCGTCACCGTCCATTTCGCGCGTCCAGGCCATGATATTGGCTGCGGCAGCCGCGTGGCTTTCACGACTTTTGCCCATATGGTGTGTCAGGGCTCCGCAACATCCGGCGCCTTCGGCCACCACAACCTCGCACCCCAAACGCGTCAGCAACCGGATCGTAGCATCGTTAATGTCGGTATTTAGAGCCTTTTGCGCGCAGCCGGTCATCAGCGCGACGCGCTTTCTCCGGTCTCCTTTGGGCGCAAAACTTTGTGGGTCGTCGTTGCGACTGACCGGCGGGATGTGCTTTGGGGCCATATCCAGCATGGCCCGCAACCGGGCATCGGGCATCAGAAACCGAAACGGGCGGCCCAACTTTGCTCCGATCAAGGCCCAACGGAATCGCATCGGATAAGGTAGGATTTGGGCCAGAACCGAACGCAGGATACGATCCGTTAAAGGACGTTTGTAATTCGCCTCGATGTATTCGCGCGCATGATCGACCAGGTGCATGTAGTGCACACCTGATGGACAGGTTGTCATGCAGGCCAGACAGGACAAGCAGCGATCAATATGCTTGACCGTCTTTTCATCCGGGACACGTTCGTTTTCCAACATGTCCTTGATCAGGTAAATACGGCCGCGCGGGCTGTCCAATTCATCCCCCAACACCTGATAGGTGGGACAGGTCGCAGTGCAAAACCCACAATGCACACAGCTGCGCAGAATCTCATTCGAGCGCTGGATCGCCGGATCTTCCAGCTGTTTTTCCGTAAACGTTGTCTGCATCGCCCTACCCCATGAGCCCCGGATTGAACACAGATCGCGGGTCAAATCTTGCCCGTATCCCTTGTGTTAGAGCCGAAACAGCAGTATTCTCCGGCTGAAACCGCCCCAGCATTTGCATCTGGTCCGGGTCTGCGCGCACTAGGGTCGAATATCCCTCAACATCACTCAGTTCAGATCGCAGATCAGTGCCTTCCGGGGCCAAAGTCCAGATCAGACCCCCACCCCAATCCACGACCCTATTCGGGTTAGCGTCACCGACCACACGTCTCATGTCAGTCGGTTTGACCGAAGTTTTCCAGACATTGCCCGGTTTGTCGGCAAAAGGCTCAATATCACGCACCTCGCGCCAAATAGCGGTGTTTTCGGCCGCATCTGTGACAACCTGATCCGGCTTCATTTCCGCAAAAAACTCCTGCAACTTGGCAATGCGATACTCGACCGATTGGTCAAAGCCCTCAATCCGCAGCACCGTCCGGGACGGCTTGCCGCCGCCCTCGGGCAACCGAGCCGCACCGTTGACTTCGTATGGCGATCCCAACGCGTCACAAAACAGTTTGGACGTCTCGACCCATCCGCGGTCCTCCCAAACAAGCGTCGCAACGGCCTCTGGCTTGGGCAGCACTTTCAGCGAAACCTCGGTCAACACACCCAAGGTGCCCCAGGACCCAGCCATCAATTTCACCAGATCATAACCGGTGACGTTCTTCATCACCCGCCCGCCATTCTTGACCACATGACCGCGCCCATCGACAAAGCGAACGCCCAATAGAAAATCCCGGCACGCTCCGGCCTGTATCCGCCTCGGCCCAGATACGTTTGCCGCCACAACACCACCGATGGTCGGTTCGCCCGAAGTGCCAAGCAATCCCCGATGGTCCATCGGCTCAAACGCCAGTTGTTGCCCTTCTGCGTCCAGCGCGGCCTCAATCTCGGCCAACGGCGTACCTGCCTTGGCCACAAGTGTAAGGGCACCGGGTTCATAAAGGGTGATACCGCTCAGCCCGGAAACGTTCAATTCAAGGTCCGGCCCGGTCACACCGCGTGTACTGCCCCCGGCTATCCGAACCGGCTCGTTCAACCCGGCCACCAGGTCCGCCAATTCGTCTTCCGTCTCAGGTCTCATATGCTTCATCTTTTCATAAATACTCCGGGGAAATCGCGCCTGCGCGATTGGGGCAGAGCCCCTATTCCGCCGCAAGGCGTCGCGCCTCGGATGCGTCCAAGGGGAACACCTTCGCGGGATTCAACAACCACTGCGGATCGAACACATCTTTAATCGCCATCTGCGCCTCAAGATCAGCTGGCGCATACTGATGCGCCATCAGATCCCGCTTTTCGATGCCGACACCGTGTTCTCCGGTCAGGCACCCGCCTACATCGACACACAGCTTCAGGATATCCGCCCCAAACGCTTCGCATTTCTCCAGATCGCCCGGTTTGTTGGCGTCAAACAGGATCAAGGGGTGCATATTACCGTCACCCGCGTGGAAGACATTGCCCACGGGCAGGCCGTATTCCTCGCTCAACTCTCCGATCCGGCGCAAAACCTCGGGCAAGGAGGATACCGGGATGGTGCCGTCCAGACACATGTAATCGTTCATTTGACCCATCGCGCCAAAAGCCGATTTGCGACCCAGCCAAATCTTCGCGCTTTCCTCTGCCGACTGGCTTTCACGCAGTTCAACGGGATTGTGGCGCTTAGCGATTTCTATGATCTTCGCCAACTGATAGTCGATCTCGGCCTCCGAGCCCTCGACCTCGACAATCAGCAAGGCGGTACAATCGGGATACCCGGCATGAGCAAAATTTTCACAGGCTCTGATACAAAGCGTGTCCATGAATTCAATCGCTACTGGCAAAATACCCGATTTGATAATGTCAGAGACACATTGACCCGCGACCTCATTGTCATCAAACCCCATCAGAACCGGCCGCGCCCCTTCGGGTTTACGCAGAATGCGCAGCGTGGCCTCGGTCACCACGCCCAGCTGCCCCTCTGAGCCACAAATAACACCCAGCAGGTCCAGGCCAGAGGCATCCAGATGCGCGCCGCCGATTTCCACGACACTGCCGTCCATCATCACCATGGTCACGCCCAGCAGGTTATTCGTGGTCACACCGTATTTAAGGCAATGCGCGCCACCCGAATTCATCGCGATATTGCCCGCAATGGCACAGGCCAATTGCGAAGACGGATCGGGCGCATAAAAGAAATCCTCTTCCTCGACCGCACCGGTCACGCTCAGATTGGTACGACCGGTCTGAACGCGGATGAACCGGTTGTTATAGTCGGTTTCCAGAACGTCATTCATTCGCGCGACACCCAGAATGACACAATCAGCCGTAGGCAAGGCCCCACCCGCCAGCGACGTGCCGGAACCACGTGGCACCACAGGAACCCCTTCTTCATGACAGATCCGCAGGACTTCGGACACGTCCTGCGTCGATGACGGAAGAACTGCCAGCATCGGTGGACAGCGATAGGCGGTCAGCGCGTCACATTCATAGGCCCGCGTCTCAGCCGGATCGTGAATTACTGCATCCTCAGGCAAAACCTGCAGCAAGCGCGCCAGAACGGCTTGCTTGCGGGCAAGAACATCGGGATTTGGCTGGGGCATTTCCATCGCTGATCCTCCAATTTGGTAAAATAATATTACCAATTTGATGATCTGGCAAGTTCTTCCGTTCAGTTTTAGTGTCACGCTTATGAACTGGATCGAACGTGCCGCTTTCTTTGCCCCTTTGGATTACGCCGCCCTCGGCTTGCTGCTGGGCGCATGGCTGTGGATCGGGTGGAAGATCGAACATCCGTCGCCACAGAGGCGATCTGTCTCGCAAATGATGGACAATTACCGCCGCGACTGGATGCGCGAGATGGTGACGCGTCAGCCGCGCATGTTTGATGCACAGGTTGTAGCCGCCATGCGTCAAGGCAGCACGTTTTTTGCATCCACTACTATGATTGCCATCGGCGGCGGGCTGGCCCTGCTGGGTAATACCGAGCGACTTGCCGGGGTGGCCAGTGACCTCGCGATAGGCAGCGCGCCCGCTTTGGTGTGGGAAATCAAGATACTTGTTGTCGTACTCCTGCTGGCCAACGCATTCCTGAAATATGTCTGGGCGCATCGCTTGTTTGGCTATTGTGCTGTGTTGATGGCCTCGGTCCCGAACGATCCCGAAGACCCGCAGGCGTATCCACGCGCCGCCCAATCGGCCGAAATTTGCGTCACAGCCGCCCGCAGCTTTAACCGTGGCCTGCGCGCCACCTATTTTGCGCTGGCCTCATTAGCATGGTTCCTCGGGCCAATCGCTTTGATGCTGAGCACCATAATCACGTTCGGTGTTTTGTATCGACGCGAGTTTGCTTCGCAGTCCCGAACAATCCTGATATCCCAATCCCCTTACACAGAGACGTGATCCCGATGCGCCGCGATAACCCGTACGTTCGCGCCATGCGATATGTGATTCTCAGCGCCTTCCTGGCCAGCCCTGCCTTTGCCGACCCCCCAACGATCGAAAAAGTCGCGGCCACCCGCAGCGGCGATACATGGCGCTTCGACGTGACGATCCGTCATCCCGATACCGGATGGGATGACTACGCCGATGGCTGGCGTGTTTTGGACATGAATGGAAATGAACTAGGGATGCGTGTCCTGCATCATCCGCATGTGGATGAGCAGCCGTTCACCCGCTCGCTGAGCGGTGTGGCGATACCCGAAGGCACGGCGCAGGTCCAGGTTCAGGCCCGCGACAATGTTGGCGGCTGGGCCGAAGACACAACGGTGATTGACCTGAACTGAAGTTCAGAACACCCCAAGGGCCAAGCCCGCCGCCATCGCGGCCCCGATCTCGCGGCATTTCTCAAGCTGTTCTTCAGGGATGGTCTTTTTAGCCAGAATAGCTTCGGGCGTTTGTGCATGCGTGCAAAGGATCAAAGGCGGCTGCACTTCTTTCAATCGCCAGCCGGTCGCGATACGCGCAGTCTGGCGCGCGGCGTTTTCACCGTCGGACCCTGCACAGACCATTTGCGCATAAGGTCGACCTTCGAGCTTACCCAAGACAGGATAGTAACTACGGTCGAAAAATTCTTTCATCAGACCCGAAATCGCCGCCAAATTCTCAGGCGCGCAGAAGATATAGCCATCAGCGGCAAGCAAATCCTCAGGTCCTGCCTGATCCGCGAATTTCAGAACAACATCTGCTTCGTCTCGCCCGGCTTCGGCCGCCGCTTCCGCCATCTGCCGCGCGCCTCCGGTTCGCGAGTGGTAAACGATCAGAAGCTGCGCCATGTCAAACCCGGTGATAAGGGCCGCCCGACAGAATGGTTGCGGCCCGATACAGTTGCTCGGCCAGCATCACACGGACCAGCATATGGGGCCAGACCATTGACCCAAATGAGATGGAAAAATCGGCCTCGGCCCGCAGATTAGGGTCTATTCCGTCCGCTCCACCAATGATCAATGCCAAATCCTGTCGCCCAGCATCACGCCAGCCGCCCAGCTTTTTGGCAAAATCGGGTGAGGACATAACCCGTCCGCGTTCGTCCAAGGTACAGTTCACTGCGCCTTTGGGCAGCGCTTTGCGCAGCAGCGCTGCCTCGGCCCCCATGCCTGCATTTTTCTTGTCTTCGACCTCGATCACACGAGCGGGGCCAAGGCCCAGCGAGCGGCCGGTCCGGTCAAATCGTGTCAGGTAATCGTCAAGCAGGGACTTCTCAGGCCCGGCGCGCATTCGCCCGACCGCAACTATGCTGATACGCATATCTCTCTCGCCTCCGGCCCCTCAATACGGGCCGGGATGGCGCCTCAGTTCGCCGAGGCGCTGCCGCCCTGAGGCAGCCACATCTTTTCCAGCTGATAGAATTCACGCACTTCGGGGCGGAAGATATGGACGATCACGTCGCCCGTATCGATCAACACCCAGTCGCCGGCATCCTTGCCTTCAACCTTCGAGGTGAAACCGAATTCCTGCTTGATGCGATCCGTCAGTTTTTCCGCCATGGCCGAGACCTGCCGGGTCGACCGGCCCGATGCGATCACCATGTGATCTGCGACAGAAGATTTGCCCTGCAGGTTGATCTGCACGACGTCTTCGGCCTTGTCGTCGGATAGTGAGGAAAGGATACGCTCAAGCAGCTTGTCGCT
Organism: Ruegeria sp. HKCCD4884; assembly: GCF_013110855.1. Taxonomy (NCBI): domain Bacteria; kingdom Pseudomonadati; phylum Pseudomonadota; class Alphaproteobacteria; order Rhodobacterales; family Roseobacteraceae; genus Ruegeria; species Ruegeria sp. HKCCD4884. The sequence continues at coordinate 33,216 of NZ_WVRJ01000015.1, read as the reverse complement.
GATTGACTGAGAGTGGGCCATTACACTGACCCCTTCATCGGCGGGCAAACCCGCCTGTGTATGTAGAGACAGGACATAGTCCTCCTTTGCTGCGCGCCATGAAACCCCGGCGCCGGGGTACTAATAAGGTAACAAGGGGATTGCAACATTTCAATGAAAGGCCAGACAGGTGCCCGCACGTTCGCTCACTCTTTGGCGATCTGTTGCTGCTCTGCGCCGTTCGGCAGCAACCGAACTTCGCGCTGCGGGAAGGGGATCGAGATGCCTTCATCCTTAAATGCGTCCCATAGCGCAAGATAGACATTGCCGCGGATATTGGTCAGGCCCTTGGTCGGGTCGCTGATCCAGAACCTTAGAACGTAGTCCACGCTGCTATCGCCGAACCCGGTGATGTGACAGACCGGCTCGTGCGAGCCTCCGCTGAGGACCCGGGTCACCGCTTTGACCGCTTTGATCGCTGTCGCACGCACATGATGCGGGTCGTCGTCATAGCTGGTGCCAAAATCCAGATCCAGCCGCACGAATTTGTCGGAATGAGACCAGTTCACCACTTGATTGGTAATCAGGTCCTCGTTCGGGATCAGGTATTCGCGCCCGTCCCGCGTGACGACCGAGACATAGCGCGCGCCCAGCGCATTGATCCAACCGAAGGTATCGCCCAGAGAGATCACGTCACCGGGTTTGATCGACCGGTCCATCAGGATGATGATCCCCGAAATCAGGTTCGATACCACCTTTTGCAGACCAAACCCGATCCCCACGCCGATTGCACCGGACAGCAGGGCGATACCGGTAAGGTCAAATCCCAGCGTGCGAATGGCGACCATAAAGACCGCCCCATACAGCAGCACCTGAATGCCCTTTGCCAGCAGCACCTGCATCGATGGCGTGATGTCGTCATTGCTCATCAACCCGCGCTCGGCGGCACGGGTGCCGATACGGGCCAGTGTCAGCAAGATGCCGATCAGCAGAACTGCCTTGAGTATCCCCAGTGCCGAGATGTGCAGATCGCCAATGGAAATCGCCACCCCGTCCAGAAACTCGGCCACGTCATCGGTCAGATTCAGCGCAATAAGCGTTGCATAGACCCACATCGCCCATTTGAACATGCGCCGCAGGGTCCGATTGCGCACCAGACGGGCCACCAGCGCAATCGCCAGCCACGCAAGCGCCAAAGTCGCCACAACCCCGATGATATAACTGCGCGATGGCCACGTGATCTGCTGCATCAGCAAATACAGCGCCCAGGACATAATGACGAAATAGACCAGCGTCAGGCGCTGCATCAGTTGCACCAACATCCGCAACCGCCACTTCGGCCATCCTTCGCGGGCGCGGGCCCACGCCTCCCACCGGGTTTGGGTCACCAGCTTCAAGACATAAGCCAACGCCCAAAGCGCCAGGATGATGACCAGCTGATGCTGCCGCCAGCCCGGCGTCACAATCAGTTCGACAAGATTTTCGAATTGCACGAAAAAGCCCGCGACCATGTTGTCATAGAGGTCCGACAGCGAGCTGGGGAACAGGTCTTGATTCATAAACCCAGCTTGAACAGCGTTGCCCGGTGATGCAAGCCCAGTGCCAGCCGGGTACCGGATTGAACCTTGATTGACAGCCAAGCCCGATATATCTGGATCGCATGAGACTCAACTTGGCCCCAGCTCCGAAACTGCAAGACCGCACGCGCCTGCGTGAACGGTTCTTTGGGGCCGCCCGCACGGTTCTGGCGCGCCTAACCGCAGCCTGAGCCAATTCGCCAGCCAATTCTCATTAAAATACGGGAGAGGACCGATGTCCCCCAAAACACTCTATGACAAGATCTGGGATGCCCATGTCGCGCACGAAGCCGATGATGGCACCTGCCTGCTTTATATCGACCGCCATCTGGTGCACGAAGTGACCAGCCCGCAAGCCTTTGAAGGGCTGCGCATGGCAGGCCGCAAGGTACGCGCACCGGAAAAGACCATTGCCGTGCCGGACCACAACGTTCCGACCACACCGGACCGCGTGAACGGGATCGAAAACCCGGAATCGCGCATTCAGGTCGAAGCTCTGGACAAGAACGCCAAGGATTTCGGCATTCACTATTACCCGGTGAATGACGTCCGTCAGGGTATCGTGCACATTGTCGGCCCCGAGCAAGGCTGGACCCTGCCCGGCATGACCGTTGTGTGCGGCGACAGCCACACCGCGACCCACGGTGCTTTTGGCGCACTGGCCCACGGTATCGGCACGTCCGAGGTTGAACATGTTCTGGCCACGCAGACCCTGATCCAGAAAAAATCCAAGAACATGAAGGTGGAAATCACCGGCAAACTGCAGCCGGGTGTGACCGCCAAGGACATCACTCTGGCCGTGATCGGTGAGACCGGAACCGCAGGTGGTACTGGCTATGTCATCGAATATTGCGGTGAAGCGATCCGTGATCTGTCGATGGAAGGCCGTATGACGGTCTGCAACATGGCCATCGAAGGCGGAGCCCGCGCTGGCCTGATCGCGCCGGATGAGACCACGTTCGAATACGTCAAAGGCCGTCCGCACGCCCCCAAAGGCGCTCAGTGGGAAGCTGCGATGGACTGGTGGAAAACGCTCTATACCGATGAGGGCGCGCATTTCGACAAGGTCATCACATTGCGCGGCGAAGACATAGCGCCGGTCGTGACTTGGGGCACCAGCCCTGAGGATGTTCTGCCGATCACCGCCTCTGTGCCTCACCCCGAAGACTTCGAAGGCGGCAAGGTCGATGCGGCCCGCCGTTCGATCGAATACATGGGGCTCGAAGCTGGTCAGAAGCTCAGCGATGTGGAAATCGACACCGTGTTCATCGGGTCCTGCACCAATGGCCGCATCGAAGACCTGCGCGCCGCGGCCGAGATTCTGAAAGGTAAAAAGATCAAGGACGGGATGCGCGCCATGGTCGTGCCCGGTTCGGGTCTGGTTCGCGCGCAGGCCGAAGAAGAAGGTCTGGCCGAAATCTTCAAAGAGGCCGGGTTCGAATGGCGTCTGGCAGGATGCTCGATGTGTCTGGCGATGAACCCCGACCAGTTGCAACCGGGCGAGCGCTGTGCCGCGACTTCGAACCGCAACTTCGAAGGCCGTCAGGGTCGGGGTGGGCGTACTCACCTACTGAGCCCAGCCATGGCAGCCGCCGCAGCAATCACAGGACGTCTTACAGACGTCAGAGAACTGATGTAAGCTGCCCTCATATCTAGATATTTGAGGGATTGAAAACATGAGTGACTGGATCAAATGGCTCCTGCTGGGGCTTCTGTCCATAGCGTTCGGTATCTTTGTGCTGGGCGCGCCAATTGTAGCGTCTGTGGCCGTTACGGTCGTGACCGGAGCGTTGCTTCTGATCTCGGGCGCCTTGCAGGTTGTCGGCGGTTTCACCGTTGAAGGCACCGGCAACAAGATCCTGTCGCTCATCATGGGTGCGGTCATGCTGTTTCTGGGCTGGTCCTTTCTGGATCACCCGCTACAGGGCACGCTGACGCTGGCGACTGTGATGCTGATTCTGTTCATGGCAGGCGGCATCGCGCGGGTCATTCTGTCGTTCCAGATGAAAGGAACACAGTTTTTCTGGCCCACGATGATCTCGGGCATCTTGTCGATCATCCTGGCCGGTATCATCTGGACCTATGTAGGAAGCGAACCTCAGGTGCTGCTGAGCATCCTGGGGATCTTCCTGGGCATCGAGATGCTGTTCAACGGGTTCGGATTGGTCTTCATGGCGTTCTTCGTCAAGAACGCACCCAAAGACGAAACAAAAGAAGCTTAAACGCGGGACACGGGCGCGGCCCTCTCTCGCAGGAGTGTGAACATGGAAAAGTTTGAAAAAGTCCACGGGGTGGCCGCCCCAATGCCATTGATCAATATCGACACGGATATGATCATCCCCAAAGTGCACCTGAAAACCATCAAACGGTCCGGCCTGGGCGTCGTTCTGTTTGACGAGATGCGTTATCACGATCATGGCGGCGAGAACGAAGAGTTCGTTCTGAACAAACCCGCCTATCGCCAGACCGAGATTCTGGTCGCAGGCGACAATTTCGGCTGCGGCTCTTCCCGCGAACACGCACCTTGGGCGATCAAGGATTTCGGCATCAAGGTTGTAATCTCGACCAGCTTTGCCGACATCTTCTTTAACAACTGCTTCAAGAACGGCATCCTGCCCATCGTGGTCGAGGAAGAGCACCACGCGATTCTGATGGAAGACGCGCACAAGGGTGAAAACGCCCGCATGACCGTTCATCTGGAAGATCAGCAGATCACCACTTCGGACGGAGTGGTCATCGAATTCGACATCGACCCGCACCGCAAGCACTGCTTGCTGAACGGTCTGGACGATATCGGCCTGACAATGGAAAAAGACCACCACATCGACAAATTCGAAGATCACGCCAGTCAAGCCCGTCCCTGGGTCTGATTCTGGGGGCGAATCTGTGGATACTCAACCTAACGGGGTCGCCTAGGCGGCCCCGTTCTCATTCTTGGGGTTGATTTTCGAGCAACCACAACATCTTGGTCTCATTTTGAGATACACGTCGGATTTGCGTCCAAATTGATGCAATCCCGCACCAGTTGCGCCATCTTTTTGCCCGAAATCACGTGTTTTCTGCACCCTGTCTTGAGCGAAATGCCGCTTATCGTCCATCTTGGCGCTAACGAGGCATCCGTCGCAAAGACGAGAGGAGACGGGCACAAGTTGGATTCAAGTCGGCAAAGATCGGCTGGTCTGGTTTGAAAAAGGGTTCGGAATGTGATTGCACGCACAACAGGGGCGGCGATACGCGGAGTACTTGTGGCACTGATGGTGCTGACCCCCGCGTTGTACCTGCCTGTATCATCGACGAATGGGACCGAGATTCTGGTCTTCCTCGCGATCCTCGCGTTCATACTGACGTTCGCCGAGTATAACTCGGCATTTCCCAGCTTTATCGAATTCCGAGATGCGCCGCCGGTAAACCGACTCCGGTTTGTTGGCCTGATGTCGATGGTCACGTTCCTGACGCTGATCTGCAAAAACATTTTTGATCCAACCGAACTGACAGCATTCGCTTATGGCGTCGGTCTTGCGGTCGCCAATGTGGTGGACTTCCCTTATTCTCCGGTGCGCCTGATCGTGCTGATGCTGCCAGCTGATGCCAGCCAGTCGCTGATCGAACTGGTCCGGGTTACAGCCGGCGTAGCCTATGTTGCGGCTCTGGTGACCATCGCCAGCTTTGCATATGCGGTCAAAGTTCGTGGATGGCCAACCGGAAACGGGGCCTTCAATGTGTGGACAAACCTTCCGCTGTTTGACCCCACCAAAGGCGGAGATGTCGTTACCCGACTGCAACGCGATGGCCGCCTGAACATCTGTATCGGCATTCTGCTACCCTTCCTCATTCCGGCCGTCATCAAACTGATGAGCAGCGTGATCGCCCCTATTTCTCTGAACAATCCCCAGACACTGATCTGGACGATGAGCGCTTGGGCTTTCCTGCCCGCCAGCATGATCATGCGCGGTGTCGCAACCCTGCGTATAGCAGGACTGATCGTTGAAAAGCGCCGTGCTTATTCAACCAGCGAGACTACACAAGCCGCATGATCCGCGCACTTGCCCTGTTTCTGTTGCCGTTCTCGGCGCAGGCAGAGGTCGTGCGCATCGCCACCTACAATACCGAGCTTAGCCGAAAAGGCCCCGCGCTTTTGCTGCGGGACATTGGCAGGGATGACCCGCAGGTTCTTGCGGTTGTCAGTGTAATTTCAGCTGCACGACCTGACATTATCGCCCTTCAAGGTATCGACTGGGATCTGGAAGGGGTCGCGATCCAAGCCCTGTCCCAGAAACTGCGCAATGCTGGTGTGGATTATGGCTACTTCTACGCTGCGCAGCCCAACGCTGGCCTGGAAACACCGCTGGATCTGGACGGAGACGGTCGCACACAAGGCCCCGGTGACGCGCAGGGTTGGGGCCAATTCACCGGACAGGGCGGGCTGGCGATTTTATCCCGTTATGAAATCATCACCGACGAGATTTTGAGTTTTTCTGAACTGCTTTGGCAAGATCTTCCGGGCGCGGTTTTACCCTTTGTAGATGACCACCCCTTCCCGTCTGAAGCAGCGCACAAAACGCAACGCCTGTCTTCCACCGCGCATTGGGTGGTGCCTATTGATACCCCCTTGGGGCGGCTCGGCCTGATGACCTTTCACGCGGCGCCCCCGGTTTTCGATGGGCCAGAAGATCGCAACGGATTGCGTAATCGGGATGAGATTCGGTTCTGGTCCGTCCTGCTGAACGGCGATTTGGGACCGGTTCCCAAAGATCCCTTCGTCATCGCCGGGGATGCCAATCTGGACCCGTCGCGCGGCGAGGGCCACAAACAGGCCATTCACGCCCTTTTGGAAAATCCCGTTGTACAGGACCCATTGCCAACAGATCCAACAGGGTCAACCGCAACGGTCGACTGGAAAGCCACGGGTGAAATGCGCGTTGATTATATTTTGCCGTCCCGCGACCTGCGTGTCTTGGATTCAGGCGTTCTATGGTCCAAGGAAGATGCACCGCTGCGGGAGTACGCGGATCAAGCAAGCAGGCACCGGTTGGTCTGGGTCGACGTCACACTGCCGTAAGGCACGGCCCGAGATATTTTAAGCAAACGACGCCAATTTGAGTTTCATTGACGGAACCACTCGTATGCGTTTCACTGCTTAGGAACTTTCATACCTGCCTGCGCACACTGACTGGCGGAGCCGATAAAAACAGGTTCCGCTTAGAAGTAGATATTGGAGGAACCTCGTGGCTAAGAATCCTGTACTGATCGACGACCATCCTGGACGCAACTCTCAGGCTTATGGCATTGCGCGCGAGCTTGGCACGGACGAGGATTTGATCCATGCGCCCTCTGTTGGGGTTGTGGGCACAAAAGGCGACAGCCAGTGCTATCTTGGCGTGCAGCCCAAAGTCGAAGCAATACACGCCGCTCTGCGGGACCAGATCGGCAAAGACGCAGGCAAGATCGCCATGCGTCTGGTTCAGCCCGAATACTCTATCGCGACATCCGATGGCATCCGTAATGGAACGCGCGAAATGCGCTATTCACTCATCGGGCGCGAAGTGACCAACGACGTATTTTCCGAACATCTCTCAGCCTCCGGCTTGGGGGGCACAATTGCTGTGGTGGCATGTGACAAGCCACCGGTTGGTACCCTGGCTGCTTTACTCGAACACAACCAACCCGCGATCATGATGTCAGATGGGTCCATTCACCCCTCGAAAGACCCGGAAACCGGCGAAATGCTGGACATCATCGCCGCCTATCAAGTCGCCGGGAGCGAGGACGCAGCATACCGCAAACGCATCGCCTGCCTTGCCTGCCCCGGCATCGGATCGTGCGGCGGGATATTCACCTACAATACGATGCAAACCTTTATCGGCGTTGTGGGCATGCAGCCATTGCATATGGTGGCACCGCCTTCGGACGACCCGCGCCGCATGGAAGAGTTTCCGTCCCAGTTGGTGGGCTACCTTGCCAAGTTGATTGAAAACGGCACGCGACCCCGCGACATCGTCGGGCGCGACTCACTGCGCAACGCGTTGACTGTAGCGATGGCGATCGGTGGCTCGACCAACGTGGTTCTGCACGCGCCCGAGATCGCACGTGCGGCAGGTTACGCGAATTTCTGGAAAGACATTGTCACGCCAGAAGAATTCAATGAATGGTCTCAAAAAATTGTTCCGGTCCTGACAGACGCACGACCCTACGGCCGCTATTCGATGGTGGACATCGACAGGGTCGGCGGTGTGCAGGTGATCGTCAAGGAACTGATCGACGCTGGTATGGTCAATGGCAACGCGCCGACGTGCACTGGCGAAACTCTGGCGGAACAGGTCGAACGTCTAGGCGCTGCCGCACCGGACGGCACGGTGATCTATCCTGTGTCAGCGCCCTTTAAAGAAACGGGCGGCCTGCGCCTTCTGGGCGGTAATCTGTCTCCGGAATTCAGCGCCATTTTGAAGCTTGCAGGTGTCGAGCGCGGACTTGAGGACAACGTGTTCCGAGGTAAAGCGAGGGTGTTCGAGGGCGAAGCCCGCCTGCTTGAGATGCTCGACACCAACCCGATGGGATTTGAAGACAATGATATGATCATTGTTCGATACGAAGGGCCTTCGGGTGCACCGGGTATGCCCGAGATGCTGGACGCTACAGCACGGATCACGACCCTGTGCCGCGAACGGGGGATCACGGTGGCTCTGATGACCGACGCGCGTTTTTCGGGCGGATCGGTCGGGCTGGTCATTGGGCATGTCGGACCTGAGGCCGCGTTGGGTGGCCCGATTGCTCTGGTCGAAGACGGCGACGAGATCATTGCCGATCTGAATGTGAACGAGCTGAACGCGCCGGTTTTGGACGACCCGAATGTAATTGCTGAACGCAAGGCGCGTTGGGAAGTCGAGGTGGCTGGAAACGGCGGCGTACATCCAAATTGCGGTACAGCGGATACCCGCCTTTTGCACCGGATGCGGTCATCTGCCGTGCCCGCTGTGCGCGGTGGCGGTATGCACCCGGACCGTGAGCTATGGGTCAACACGCCTCGTGAGCCTCAGCTCTCAGGGTTTTTGCCGACAAACAGGTCGAGGTCATAAAACCTCAAACGACGCAGTGGTTGATCCTTCTGGGGTGTTGGCGCACCCGTTGAAGGATCAGATCCAACAATCATGAAAACTGGTCGCAGTGGCATCCGCCGCTCCGCCACAGCCACTTGGACTGGCAGCGCGAGGTCTGGCGCGCTCTTGAGCCGCGTACCTCTCACCGTCCAAAGTAAACGCGACGAAGGTCAGTTGTTGGCAGGTTTCAACAAACCGCCGCCGACGGACCGGGTCGCGGGCGGTGGGGCTACAAGCTGCGTTGGAATCGCAGAACATAGGGCAACATCCAAATCAGTCTGCGGCACCGCGCCCAGCAACTCGGTAAGGTGCGTGCCGTCCAACTGATGAGGCACTTGCCAAAGATACCGCATCTCAAGCAGGTGCGGGGCCATACGCCAAAACGGGCGGGCCAAATGCAACGGCCACCACTGCGTTGGCTTCACATAAATTGACCGTCCTGTGACCCGCGACAGCGCGCGTGCAATCTGTGATCCGGTCAAGGTGTAACCTTCGAATGGGACATCGCAAAACCGGGGCAACTCATGACGCTTTTCGGCCAACAGCACGGCGGCATGGGCCAGATCGGGCAGATAGGCCCATGCATGCGGGATGTCAGGGTTGCCGGGGTAGACCAGCCGTCCTTTGGCAAGGTGTTTTATCATGACCTGATCAAACCAGTTGCCCGAGGCACATGTGTCAATGAAATCCCCGGCACGCAGAATAATGGTACGCGCGGTCGAGCGGCGATAGGCTTCCTCCATCTCTATTCTGACACGACCCAAAGGGTTGCGCGCCTTGTGCGGTGTTCCACCATACCAAGGACCCGGTGCTTCAGGTCCAAAGACATAGACGTTTCCCGGCACCAAAACGGTTGCCCCGGTCGCCTCTGCCACCTTGATCACCTTTTGGTGCAGGCCCAGTACAAGACCTGCCCAATCGGGGTAGGGTGGATTCCAGCCATTGACGATAACGTCCATTCCGCGCGCAGCCTGTTCCAACGTATCGCGCGTTCGGTCAAAGCTGCACACAGTCCACCCGGCATTGCGAAATGCCAGCGCGGCATTGCGACCAAATCGGCCGGTGGCCCCCAGAATAAGTACGGATTGCGGCATGGTTCCCTCCTGTTGGGTCAGAGATTACCCATGGGAAAGCAATAGGGAATTGCCCCAAATTGCAGATCATGTATTCATTTTTGAATGGACAAAGCCCTCACACATGCCGACTGGTCCCTGATTCAAAGCTTTCTGGCGGTGGCCGAAACCGGATCCCTTTCTGCCGCAGCCCGACAACTGGACCGCAGCCAACCCACATTGGGACGACAGATTCAAACACTGGAAGCCGAGCTGGAGGTTTCTCTTTTCGAACGACACGCAAGAGGGCTGAAGCTAAGCGATGTGGGCCATCAATTGCTGCCCATGGCGCAACAGATGCACACGGCCATGAACGCTTTCAGCATGACGGCAGCGGGTCAGTCGCAACAACTGGAAGGATCAGTGCGCATTACCGCGTCGGTCTTTGCATCGAACCACATCCTGCCGCCGATACTGGCCCATATCCGGCAACAGGAACCTGCGATTCAGTTGGAACTGGTTGCCACCGATGCCACCGAAAACCTGCTGTTCCGAGAAGCCGATATTGCCGTGCGCATGTACCGCCCCGAGCAGATGGACATTCTGACCCGGCATTTGGGCGAGATCTCGTTATGTTTTTGCGCCGCCAAAAGCTATTTGGATCGCGCAGGTCGCCCGACCTCGCCAGAAGAAGTGTTCCAGCATGATCTGGTGGGGTTTGATACGGATGACCGCATAATTGCTTCGATGCAGGAAAGGGGTTGGAACGTTGGGCGCGATGCCTTTGCCACCCGATGCGACCACCAGACCGTGTATTGGGAATTGATCCGAGCAGGCTGCGGACTGGGATTCAGTCAGATTCAGGTGGCCGAGGCCGATCCGCTGGTCGAAATTCTGGATATTGGGGTCAAGATCAAGAAAATGCCAGTGTGGCTGGCCGCGCCGCAAGCCATGCGCCAGACCCCGCGTATTCGCAGGGTCTGGGACCTTTTGGCCGAAGGACTCAAAGCCAGTCTTTGAAGGTCAAAGCGGCCCTGTATAGGTTCCGCGCGCAGGGTAGTTGTTGCCCAGCGTGAACTTCAGACCACCCGCAATATCCGCCATGGAAGGGCGCCCAAACGGAGTGGTTTGCTGCCACGCGTAATAGAGCGTCTGATCGGGTGCGATATAGAAATGACCGGGCTCTGCGAAAAGGTCCGGCTCGGCGCTGCCCTCGCGCTTGGTCGAGATGTTCAGACCCCAATCCTCGCGCGCGGCAGCCAATGGCAGGCTGTGACCCACGCGCAGTCGTTTTGCCCCGGCTTTCTCGGCTGTTTCGGCGGCACGTTCGGCGGTATCGGTTGTGATCATGATGACCTCGACGCCCAGCGCCGCAAAGTCGTCCAGCGCCGCCTCGACCTCGGTCATCTGCTTGACGCAAATCGGGCAATGCAGCCCGCGATATTGAATCACCAGCGTCCCGTTTTCGCCCTTGTCTGCCTCAAGATCAAAGCTGCCCTGCGCCACGGTTTCGATTTTCAGCGCAGGAACCGGATTTCCAGGTGTCAGCATGTGTTTTCCTCGTGTTTTGACGGGTTCGTCTCATTGACCCGATGCACCGCAGACGCTAGGGCCTGTGCAACAAAACGCAAGGAGACCCTTCATGTCCAACCCCTCGCTCCTCATCCTGCCCGGAGACGGAATTGGCCCGGAAGTTATGGCCGAAGTGCGCAGAATCATCGATTGGTTCGGCACCAATCGCGGTCTTCAATTTGACGTGAGCGAGGATCTGGTCGGCGGTGCCGCCTATGACGCCCACGGCAAGCCGCTGTCTGATGAGACGATGGCCAAAGCGCAAGAGGTGGACGCGGTTCTGCTGGGTGCTGTTGGCGGCCCGAAATACGACGATCTGGATTTCAGCCTCAAGCCCGAGCGAGGCTTGCTGCGCTTGCGCAAGGAAATGGACCTGTATTCGAACCTGCGCCCGGCCCAGTGCTTTGACGCGCTGGCCGATTTCTCGTCGCTGAAGAAAGACATTGTTGCCGGTCTCGATATTATGATCGTGCGCGAACTGACCTCGGGCGTCTATTTCGGCGAGCCGCGCGGCATCTTTGAGGAAGGCAATGAACGCGTCGGCATCAACACCCAGCGTTACACCGAATCCGAGATTGAACGCGCCGCACGCTCAGCCTTTGAACTGGCCATGCGCCGGAACAAAAAGCTGTGCTCGATGGAGAAAGCCAACGTGATGGAATCGGGCATCCTGTGGCGTGAAGTCGTAAATCGTGTCGCCGCCGACTACCCCGAGGTTGAGCTGAGCCATATGTACGCCGACAACGGCGCCATGCAGCTGGTACGCGCACCCAAGCAGTTCGACGTTATCCTGACCGACAACCTGTTTGGTGACATCCTGTCCGACTGCGCCGCGATGCTAACGGGCTCTCTGGGCATGTTGCCTTCAGCCTCGCTGGGCGCTCCGATGGCCAATGGCCGCCCGAAGGCAATGTACGAACCGGTGCACGGCTCGGCCCCGGATATTGCGGGTGAAGGCAAAGCCAACCCGATCGCCTGTATCCTCAGCTTTGCCATGGCGCTGCGGTACAGCTTTGATCAGGGTGAAGAAGCAGACCGCCTTGAAGCCGCAATCGAGAAAGTTCTGGCTGATGGTGTCCGCACCGGCGACCTGCTGGCGGATGAAGGCGTCACACCGGTGTCTACCACCGAAATGGGTGACGCGATCCTGGCAGCTTTGGATGCCAGCGTCTAAACCACGCAAGAAACGAACGACAAAAGGCGGTGCCCGGTGCACCGCCTTTTTTGTTAGTTGCCGCCGAATATGTTTCTCAGCAGGTTATTGATATCCTCGGCAAAGCCGCCTCCCCTGCGCCGGGGCTGTGGTTGCGCAACCTGAACTGGTGGTTCCGGTGCCATCATCGGCAAAGGTGTGGGCGTAATCCCTTCGGTGACACGCAGCATGGTCTCTTTCCAGATTTCAGCAGGCAGCCCGCCCCCGGTTACGCCAGACAATGGTGTGTTGTCGTCATACCCCATCCAAACGCCGGTTACATAATCAGCCGTAAAGCCGATGAACCACGCATCCCGCGCGGCCTGTGTTGTTCCGGTCTTGCCTGCCACCTGCCAACCCGGAAGCTTGGCACGCCCGCCGGTGCCTTCGGACACCACACGCTCCATCATCCAGGTCAGCTGTTTGGCGGCAGCGTCGTTGATGACCCGCTCACCAATACCGGTCGTTGTGACCATGACAGGCGTGTCATCACCCAAGAGCTTCAGTTCGGTCAGGCCATAAGGCTCTACTGCCGACCCACCGTTCAGAATACCGGCATACGCTCCGGTCATCTCGATCAACGTGCTTTCCGACGCGCCCAGCGCCAAGGCCGGACCCTGCGCCAGATCGCTGGCAATACCAAAGCCGCTTGCGACGGTGCGGACGTTATCCAAACCCGAAATCTCGGCTACTTTCACTGCCGGAATGTTTAAAGAGTTCATCAGCGCATCTGCCAACGTCACCTGCCCATAAAACTTGTTGGTGTAGTTCTTGGGGCACCATTGACCTGAACCGGGAATGTTCACGCAATAAGGTTCATCAATCACGGTATCCAAAGGTGAATACCCAAGCTCCAGCGCGGTGGCATAGACGAACGGTTTGAAAGACGATCCTGTCTGACGCAACGCCTGTGTCGCCCGGTTAAACGCACCTGAAACCCGCGTCTTGCGTCCACCAACCATGCCGCGCACTGCACCGTCCGCAGACATCACGACAATCGCGGCCTGCGCCTCGGACCCTTCGCGCACCTTTTCCTGAAAGATGAACTTCAGCGCTTCTTCAGCGGAGGTTTGGATACGCTGATCCAGAGTGGTTCGGATCACTACATCCTCGGTGGTGTTGCGCGTAAAGAACTCGGGCCCGCTTGCCATGACCCAGTCCGCGAAATAGCCGCCCGCGCGCGCAGCGGCAGCTTCTGAAAGCTCGGCCGGTCTGGTGCGTGCTTCGCTGGCTTGTGCTGCGGTCAAATAGCCCTGGTCCTCCATTAGACCGATCACAAGCCGTGCCCGGTCCTGAGATCGTTGCAGGTTATTCGTCGGTGCATAACGCGTGGGAGCAACCAGCAAACCGGCCAGCATCGCGGCCTCAGCAGGGGAAACTTCGGCTGCGGATTTGCCAAAGTACCGCTGGCTGGCCGCTTCGAACCCGCGCGCGCCTGCACCCAAGAAGGCCCGGTTCAGGTAGATCGTCAGAACCTCGTCCTTGGAGTATTTGACCTCCATCGCCATGGCGTAAACGGCTTCCTTGGCTTTGCGCCAAAGCGAGCCCTGGCGGCAATCGGCCTCGTAAGCAGCTTCAGATTCCCATTCAGACGGATCAAAAGGCTCTCCAAGACACAGCAACTTGGCTGTCTGTTGGGTGATGGTTGACCCGCCATGGCCTGACAACGGCCCGCGCCCTTCGCTTAGGTTGATGCGTACGGCACTGGCCACACCGCGCGGGCTGACACCGAAATGGCGATAGAATCGCTTGTCCTCGGTCGCGATCACCGCGTTCTTCAGATGGGGCGAGACTGTATCCGCTGTTATCACCCCGCCAAACTGATCCCCGCGCCAGGCAAAAACCTTGCCATCGCGATCCAGCAAGGTCACTGACCCGCGCGCGCGCCCGTCCAACAAGGCATCCACGTCGGGCAGAGTTGTATAGACGATGCCGACCGCCAAGGCGATCAGCGCGACTACTATTGCCCCCACACGCCAAGTCAAACCCCAGATTAGCCTCCAGATCCAGCGGAAGAGACGACGGAAGAACCCACCTCCGTTTCCACCCGATCTTTTGCGTTTGGTCTTTCGCGTTGTTTTGCGGGTGGTGGTCTTGCGCGCAGTCGATTTCTTACCCGACGGGCGCTTGGGCGCCGACGGTTTACGCCCTTTGGACGGGTATCTTTTGTCCGCAACCAATCGCGGCTTCTGGCGCTTGGACTCAGTCATGCTCAAACTCTGCCCGTTGTTCTTTTGCGCCACCATACCCCGGCGACCCGTCTATGTAGAGGTCCGAATTTCCGGAATTTCCCCTCATTAATTTGCCTGTTTTTTAGTCATCTTGCATGTTTTGTGCGAAAATTGTGCAACATCGCGCCATTTTGCTGCGCAATTACGACCCGTCACCGTTTCTTACACCACTCTCTCACGCTTTTTTTCTGCAGGTGCAAACAAACCGGTCCCGCCGGACAATCAGAGGGGAAAGACGTGAAACTGATCATTGCGACAATCAAGCCGTTCAAGCTGGAGGAGGTGCGCGAGGCACTGACCCAAGCTGGCGTGCGCGGCATGATGGTGACCGAAATCAAGGGCTTCGGCTCACAGTCCGGTCACACCGAAATCTACCGTGGGGCCGAATACGCCGTGAACTTTGTGCCCAAGATCAAGCTCGAGATCGTGGTGCCGGCAACAATGGCCGACCAGATCGTCGAGACCATCACCAACACCGCCAAAACCGGGAAAATCGGTGACGGCAAGATTTTCGTCCTCGATGTCGAGCAGGCCCTGCGCGTACGAACCGGGGAAACCAACGAGGAAGCGCTGTAAGCGCGGCCACTCCACACTCATTCGAGGAAGTAAAATGAACCTGATGAAATCTCTCATCCCTGCCGCTGCGCTTGTCGTGCTGCCGCAGATGGGTCTGGCGCAAGAAGCCGCTGAAGGCGAGGCTGCGCTGCACACCCAGTATATCTTTACCACTCTGCTGTTCCTGATGGCGGGCTTTCTGGTTTTCTTCATGGCTGCAGGCTTTGCCATGCTGGAAGGCGGCCTGGTGCGGTCCAAGAACGTCGCCATGCAGATGATCAAGAACATCGCGCTGTTTTCCATTGCCGCGATCATGTACTGGCTGGTTGGCTTCAACACAATGTATCCGGGCGACTTCAATGGTTTCTTTGCCATTGGCGGCCCAACCGTGCTTGATCCGGTTGGCGTTGACCCTGCTCAGGCAGCTCTGGACTACGCCTCGATCGGCTCGGACTTCTTCTTCCAGCTGGTCTTTGTAGCGGCAACCGCGTCGATCGTGTCGGGTGCCGTGGCTGAACGTATCAAGCTGTGGCCCTTCCTGATCTTCGTCGTCGTGCTGACCGGTATCCTGTACCCGATCTCGGGGTCGTGGAAATGGGGCGGCGGCTGGCTGGACGCCATGGGCTTTTCCGACTTCGCCGGTTCGACCGTTGTACACTCGGTCGGTGGCTGGGCCGCTCTGGCTGGCTGTCTGATCCTTGGGCCACGCATCGGCAAGTACAAGGACGGCAAAGTTCACCCGATGCCCGGTTCAAATCTGGCGCTGGCGACCTTGGGTACCTTCATCCTGTGGCTGGGTTGGTTCGGTTTCAACGGCGGCTCGCAGCTGGCGATGGGCACCGTGGGTGACGTAACCGACGTGTCGCGCATCTTTGCCAACACCAACATGGCCGCCGCATCCGGTGCTGTCGCAGCCCTGATCATGACACAGGTCCTGTACAAAAAGCCTGACCTGACCATGGTGCTGAACGGCGCGCTGGCCGGTCTGGTGTCGATCACCGCTGAACCTCTGGCCCCGACCCTGTTCGGCGCGCTTTGGATCGGTGCTGTGGGCGGTATCATCGTAGTCTTCGCGGTTCCGATGCTGGACAAGTTCAAGATCGACGACGTAGTCGGCGCGATCCCGGTTCACCTGTTCGCAGGCATCTGGGGCACCATCGCCGTCATCTTCTACGGAGAAGCCAGCCTGATCACCCAGTTGACCGGTATCGTGGCTTACGGTGTCTTCACCTTCGTCGCCGCTCTGATCTTGTGGTCGATCCTGAAAGCCACCGTTGGCATTCGCGTCAGCGAAGAAGACGAGATCAATGGTCTGGACATGGCGGAACTGGGTATGGAAGCCTATCCTGAGTTCTCGAAGGGCTAAGACCCTATTAAATAATCAAAAAAACCCGGGCTTTCGCGCCCGGGTTTTCTTTTTTTTAGAATGTTATTGAGATCAAACGCCGACGTCGATAATCGCCTTCGCCAGAATCGGCACCGTCGTTGCATTCAGGCCTGCGATGTTCAGGCGGCTGTCGCCTACCATGTAGATACCGTGATCAGCGCGCAGTTTTTCGACCAACTCCGGTGCAGCTCCCAAGCGCGAGAACATGCCCCGGTGCTGGGCGATGAAACCGAAACGGTCGGACCCGCTCAGGCGTTGCAGTTCGTCTGCCAATTGCTGGCGCAGACCCAGCATAGACAAACGGATCTCTTCCAGCTCGGTGGCCCAGTCAGCCCGCAACGCGTCATCCATCAGGATCGTCGTCACCACCCGTGCGCCATGATCCGGCGGGAAGGAATAGTTCTGGCGGTTCAGAAACGCCAAAGTCCCCTGATTCAGGGCGGTTTGGCCTGCATCGGCACTGATGGCCATCAGCAAACCAGTGCGTTCACGGTAGACACCGAAGTTCTTCGAGCAAGACGCAGCAATCAGGCATTGTTTGACCGAAGACGCAACCAAACGCGCCGCTTGTGCGTCTTCTTCCAACCCGTCACCAAAGCCTTGATAGGCAATGTCAATCATCGCCACGAGGCCAAGTTCGTTGATCAGGTTCACGACCTCTTGCCATTGAACCATGTTCAGGTTGGCACCGGTTGGGTTATGGCAGCAGCCATGCAACAGAACCACGTCACCTGCTTTGGCGGTTTTCAGGTCGGCCATCATCCCGTCGAAATCAACGCCACGGGTTTCGCCATCGAAATACCGGTACTGAACGGTCTCCATCCCCAGATAGTTCAGGATCGACAGGTGGTTTGGCCAGGTCGGGTTCGACACGAACACGCGCGCCGACGGGTTCGCCATACGGATCATCTCGAACGCCTGACGGCAGGCACCCGTGCCGCCGGGCGTCGCCACAGCGGCAATCTTGGCACGCGGAACCGAGGTGCCCAGAATCAGCCCGATCATCACATCGGCATAGGCCGGATCACCTGCAAGGCCGGTATAGGCTTTGGTTTCCTGTTCTTCCAAAATGCGCTGCTCAGCAGCTTTCACCGCGCGCATTACCGGGGTCACGCCCTCGGCATTCTTGTAGACGCCAACACCCAGATCAATCTTCTGATCGCGCGGGTCTTCGTGGTACATCTGCATCAAGGCCAGAATCTTGTCGGCAGGCTGCGGCTTGAGGTTCTCGAACATCAGTTCTCTCCGGTTGCGACGGGCAGGGTTGGGAAGGCACCCCATTCAGCCCAGGAGCCGTCATAAAGCGAGTGGTCTTTCTTGCCCATACGTTCAAGCGCAAGGCTCAGAATCGCAGCCGTGACGCCCGATCCGCACGAGGTAATCGCAGGTTTGGACAGATCGACGCCAGCGGCCTCGAAAATGGCACGGCAGTCTTCGGGCGATTTCATTGTGCCATCTGTATTGAGCAACTGGCCGAACGGGACATTGCGGGACCCGGGGATATGGCCCGAACGCAATCCTTCGCGCGGCTCGGCTTCCGCGCCGGTAAACCGACCGGCAGAGCGGGCATCGATGATCTCATGATCGGCCAGTTTGGCTGCAGCGGAAACCTGCGTGACGTCCCGGACAAGCTGGTTTTGAACGCGCACTGTCATGTGACGATCACGGATGACCGGCGGCAAATCCTCGATCTCGCGACCTTCGGCTTGCCACTTGGGCAATCCACCATCCAGAACCGCGATGTTGTCCTGACCCATCAGACGGAACAACCACCAGACACGTGCTGCTGACATCAGCCCAGCGCCGTCATAGACGACAACCTGATGACCATCGCCCACGCCCATCGCCCGCAGGCGCGACATGAATTTCTCGACCGGAGGAGCCATATGCGGCAGCTCTGATCGGTGATCCGAGATTTCGTCAATATCGAAGAACCGCGCTCCGGGGATGTGGCCGGCATCGTATTCGGCTTTGGCATCGCGGTTCTGCGCAGGCAGATACCAAGACCCATCTAGAATCCGCAGATCCGGGTCTTTCATATGCGCGGCCAACCATTCGGTCGAAACGAGGGTTTTTGGATCGTCCTGCATCAAAGCCTCCCCTAAGCGAGCTTGGATTTTCCCTATACCCCGCGTCTTTTAGGTTCAAGTCTGGATAGCGCTAGCGCCTGATACCCGCTTGATTTATCGCGCCCGGCGCAAACGGAAGTGCTGAATGATGCCGATGATACTGATCAAGATCCAAAACCCTTCGATCAGCATCGAGGCCAGATTGAAATTCTCAAGCAGGGAATAGACGATCAGCACCGACCCCAGCAGGTTGACGACCGGAAAGGCCAGATCGTCAGAGTTCATCATCCGCATTTGCGTCGCGAAATAGGCTGCAACCACAATAAGGGCTCCGAACGAGCCGATGGCGTCAACGATGGTGAGGCTGTCGAAAAATGCGGTCATGACTCTGTCTTGGTCGTCTGTGAATACTCGGTGTGTTGCGCGTAATGGTGCATGTTTAGAAAAATTGCCCCCTGCGGACCCGCGCGATAGCCATGCGGCAGATCAGCGGCAAATCGCAAGCCCTGCCCTGCTTGCAAGGGTATCCAATTTCCGTCGCGCAATATGTCGAGGGACCCATCAAGAACAAAAACTTCTTCCGTCACGCCCGTTGCGTGCGCCGGTGACTCGTGACTTTGGTTCGGGGTCAGACTGACGTGAAACGTCTCGGCCCTCAGCGCAGGATCGAAAGGGAAGACGATCTTGACTTCGATACTGCCGGGAAAGGTGACGGTCTGAAAAACCGACGGATCGCCCTTGGCCGTATCGATCAACGCACTCAGCGGCACCTGAAAGCCTTTGGCGATCTTCCACAGCGTGGCGATTGTCGGGCTGGATTCGCCACGCTCGATCTGACCCAGCATGGCTTTGCTGACGCCGGTCAGCTCAGCCGCTTTTGACAGGCTCAGACCTGATGCCGACCGCACATCTCGCAGCCTTAGGGTAATGTCATCAGCATCCATTTCTGCGCCCCGCGAATCCTCTTGTACGTTATAACGTACATGTGCTACGTGCGCTATAACGTACGAACCCAAAGACATGCAACCCGAGGAAATAGGGAAAACAGCATCATGCCATTGTACCGATCCAGAACCTCTACCCATGGCCGCAACATGGCCGGTGCCCGCGGATTGTGGCGTGCCACAGGCATGGGCGATGATGACTTCGGCAAGCCGATCATCGCAATCGTCAACTCGTTCACACAGTTTGTGCCCGGCCACGTGCACCTGAAAGATCTGGGACAGATGGTGGCGCGCGAGGTCGAAGCCGCAGGTGGTGTTGCAAAAGAATTCAACACCATCGCGGTGGATGACGGCATCGCCATGGGCCACGATGGAATGCTGTACTCGCTGCCCTCGCGTGAGGTGATCGCGGATTCAGTGGAATACATGGTCAACGCGCATTGCGCTGACGCGATGGTCTGCATTTCGAACTGTGACAAGATCACTCCGGGGATGTTGATGGCCGCCATGCGACTGAACATTCCGGCGATCTTTGTGTCTGGCGGTCCAATGGAGGCGGGCAAGATCGACATCGCCGATCTGGATGCCAAGAAAATCGATCTTGTGGACGCAATGGTCGCCGCCGCGGATGACAAATTCACCGACGAGCAGGTTCAGCACATCGAAGAAAACGCCTGCCCGACCTGTGGGTCGTGCTCGGGGATGTTCACTGCCAACTCGATGAACTGTCTGGCCGAAGCGCTGGGCCTGGCCTTGCCGGGCAACGGTTCGACACTGGCAACACATGCCGACCGCAAAGAGCTGTTCCTGGAAGCGGGTCGCCGTATCGTTGAGATAACCAAACGGCACTATGATCTGGACGAAAAAGGCTTCTTGCCGCGTGAAATCGCAACCTTTGACGCGTTTGAGAACGCCATGAGCCTCGACATTGCCATGGGTGGGTCGACCAACACGGTGCTGCACCTTCTGGCCATCGCACATGAGGGCGAGGTGGATTTCACCATGACCCACATGGACCGCCTTAGCCGTCGCGTACCGTGCCTGTGTAAGGTCGCGCCGAATACCGAGAACGTTCATATGGAAGACGTCCACCGCGCAGGCGGCATCTTCTCGATCCTTGGCGAACTCAGCCGCGCGGGTCTGCTGCACGAAGACTGCAGCACCGTGCACTCCGCCACGATGGGCGAGGCGATTGCCAACTGGGACATCAAGATCGCCAACAACCCCAAGGCGCAAGAGCTGTTCAAAGCTGCCCCCGGCGGTGTGCGCACAACGCAGGCATTCAGCCAGTCGAACCGGTACAAAGAACTGGATACTGACCGCGAAGGCGGCGTGATCCGGTCGAAGGAACACGCTTTCAGCCAGGATGGTGGCCTTGCGGTTCTGTTCGGAAACATCGCCCGCGACGGCTGTATCGTGAAAACGGCTGGCGTTGATGAAAACATCCTGAAGTTCACCGGCTCTGCCTATGTCTGCGAAAGCCAAGATCAGGCCGTCAGTGATATCCTGACCGGCAAGGTGAAAGAGGGCGACGTGGTTGTCATCCGTTACGAAGGACCGCGTGGCGGTCCGGGGATGCAAGAAATGCTCTACCCAACCTCGTATCTGAAATCCAAAGGTCTGGGCAAAGCCTGCGCCCTTCTCACTGATGGACGTTTCTCGGGCGGTACTTCGGGCCTTTCAATTGGCCACGTCTCACCCGAGGCGGCCGAAGGTGGTGAAATCGGACTGGTCAAGAACGGCGATACAATTGAGATCGACATCCCCAACCGCTCGATCCATCTGGCCGTGACTGATGAAGAACTGGCTGAGCGCCGCCAGGAGCAAGACGCCAAAGGCTGGGAACCTGCCGCGCCGCGCAAACGCAAGGTCTCTACCGCACTGAAAGCCTATGCCAAGCTGACCACCAGCGCGGCAAAAGGGGCCGTGCGCCAGCTTTGATCTTGTAACGGCCAGTCTTTTCGGCTGGCCGTTAACCGACCCTTCCAAGTCTATCCTTTGGAAAAATTTCGCCAGAAACTGTAAGAGGGAGCGCCCCGCCCTCAATCACCCAGTTTGGCGTGAATTTCATCCAGATCGATTTCGCCGATCGGCATCTTGTTGGCCGGGTTTTCGAAATCGTATTTGAACAGCTCAAAATCCTGTTTGTAGATTTCGTAGACCAGATGCATCGACAGATCATCGAAGTAATCCTCGACCGGATGGGCGCGTTTGGGGCCGTGGCCTTCGGATTCGTTGAACCGCGGAATCTCGGCCAATGCAACGGGGTGCTTCAATTCCACATGGTCCAGAACACCCTGCATCCCGTCGTTGAACGCTTCGGTCCAGAAAATCCGGTCGTAACGCCCGCCATTCACGATGAAGGTCGACACATGACCCGACATGGCTGACCAGTGAATGTCCGGATCCATAGGGCGCCGCCAGCGGATCGTGTCACGCGCAAACAGCAGGAACCGGCGGAAGCTGGCGATCTGATCAAACTCGCCCTTGCCATCATCGCCGCCCACTTCGATGCCGTAGTTGTAGATCAGCGTCGGCACCAGATTGCCCCGGTAACGCTTGCCGTTGCGTTGGATGCCGCAGATCTTGTCAAAGAACGAACTTAGGATGCGTGTATAGGGGTTGCGCACGCAGGTGAATGAATATGAGGCGTGGCTGCGCACATTGGTGGTGATCAGGCCCTGACTCTTGTCAAAAGCCCATTTATGCATGCCATCCTTGGCATCGTGGATGTCGCCATCAAAAAACTGACCGTGATCCGAATAATACATGATCTGGCCAATGGTCGAGCACGCACATTTGGGCACCACACGGTACACCATGCTTTCACTCTTGGTCATCCAAGTACCGGGAAACCCCATCTGCTGTGCCTCCTTCGCTGGTCAGGTCTCGATCCGATACGCCAGCGTTTGGTAATAAAGAACCAAAATTATTCTGTTTATTCAATCGCGCATCCTCAGTATCACGGTTGAAACCGGGCAGAAACGGAAATTACCTGATCTCAATGGCAAAGATCGCCTACATATTGCTGTGCCATAAGGACCCCGAGGCCATCATCGCGCAGGCCGAACAGCTGACCGCTGCAGGCGATTGCATGGCGATCCACTTTGATGCACGTGCCAGTTCTGCCGCGTATGACCAGATCCGTAGCGCGCTGCGCGAAAACCCCAATGTGACCTTCGCTGCAAAGCGCATCAAATGCGGATGGGGAGAGTGGTCACTGGTGCACGCCACGCTGAACGCCTTGAAGGCCGCGGTCGAGGCGTTCCCCCGCGCCACGCATTTCTACATGCTGTCTGGCGATTGCATGGCCATCAAAACTGCCGAATATACCCACCGTTTTCTGGATGATCGCGACAAGGATTTCATCGAAAGCCACGATTTCTTTGAAAGCAACTGGATCAAGACCGGCATGAAAGAAGACCGTCTGATCTATCGCCATCATTTCAATGAACGCACGCAGCCCAAACTGTTTTACTCCGCCTACGAGATGCAGAAACGTTTTGGTCTGACCCGGGGTATTCCCGGAGACCTGCAGATTATGATCGGCAGCCAATGGTGGTGCCTGCGCCGCCGAACCGTTGAGAAGATCCTGGACTTTTTGCGCCAGCGACGAGACGTGATCCGGTTTTTCTCAACCACCTGGATCCCGGACGAGACCTTCTTTCAGACATTGGTCCGCCATCTGATACCGAAGGGTGAGATCGAAAACCGCACACCAACCTTCCTGATGTTTTCAGACTACGGAATGCCGGTCACTTTCTACAACGATCACTATGACATGCTTTTGGGTCAGGACTATCTGTTTGCCCGAAAGATCAGCCCTGAAGCACACGAGCTTAAAGATCGCCTGGGGTCGCTTTATGCCAGTGAAGGTATTGAGTTTCCGGTCTCGAATGAAGGGCGCAACCTGTTTGCGTTTCTGACCGGACGCGGGCGTATTGGCCGCCGATTTGGGCAACGTTTCTGGGAAGCCGGTCGCGCGTTGGACCCCGAGCGCGAGCTTTTCGTCATCGTCTGCAAGAAATGGCACGTCGCCAAGCGACTGGTCGATCAGATCGCATCCGAAACCGATATCCCCTGTGTCGAGTACCTGTTTAACGAAGAAGAGACACAGATGCCCGATCTGGGCGGGATAGAAACGAGCCTTGCAAAACGCTCGCGCCACAGACGGGCCGTGGTGAGAATGTTGTTTGACAGTTTCGGGTCGGATCAACTGGTTCTGTGTCTCGACCCCGCCAATCTTGACGTGCTTGAGGATTTCTGCGGCGATCAGGCCAAAACCCATGTGCTCGAGATCGAATGCGAATATTCAGACGACTATCTGATCGGTCATGCACGCCGCGTCGGGCTGGCCGGAGAAAACAGCCCTGCAGAAAACGTGGCACAACTGGTGCCAACGCTGCGCAATGATCTGAACTATGAATCACAACAAATCCGGGCGGCCGGGCTTGAGAATTATCTGCGCTTGCGTGAAACGGCCTCGCGCGGCGAAAACGAGGCTGTCATCGCCGAGTTTCTTGGTGTGAGTCAGGAAAAGGCCAGCGCCGTAATGCGACTAGACTATCTGTTCCTCGATTAAGCGAAACTCCGGCCTGGAATCCGAATGACAACGGGCCCTCAGGATGGCGCGCGGCAAGCGCCGCTTCAACCTGCTTTCGCCCCATGGACCCGCAACCCATCCGTCAAGTTCACTGTATTCGTGATTTTTGTCTAAAAATCGGATACTGTGCGGCCAATTAGGCCGATTTGTTTATACTTTTTTCATCAACAGATCAGTCTCGACCAGTGAAAAGACGCAGAACAGGACGATCTTTGGTGCACAAAGACCAATGCCTGTCCGGGAAACACACAGACATTCTGCTGGTCCAAAATTGAAATTTGAAACGCAACTCCGGGGGGGGACATAGTTGTGACCACAGATCAAATTGCCAATGCCAGATCATATATTCCAAGCGACGCAGACTGGACCCTGATTTACAAAGTCCTGCCGGGTGAGGCCGAAGTCGCGAACCCTGCTGTCATCAATCCACATTTTGAGTGTATCGAAGTGACCGGAAACACGGTCCTGCCCGCTAAGGGCATGTATGTTGTGCTGCGCGGTGTCGTTCAGTTGCGTCAAAATGGGCAACCGCTGGCCAGCGCAGATGTGGGCGATTATTTCTACGAAGAACACCTTCAGATCTCGGACATACCTGTCAGCCTTGAAGCACTTGCATTGGACGGCACATGTTTGGCCTATTTGTCGAGCGATAACTGGCGGAAGATACCGGAAGAGGTACGCAAACCCTGTTTTGCCACCATGTTCGGGGATTTGGTGAGCGTCCAGTTGCAGAATTTTCAGCAACCAATCAACTGTTGCAGCGTGACAGCCGCAGCGCTCAGCATGTCTGCGCTTGGGTTCAGTTGCGAGGTGAATGACATTTTCCGCGAATGCGCACTGCCGTCATCCTTTGTGGTGAATGACGGTATCTCGCTGGGGGAACTGTTTGACGTCGCCTGCACCTACATCCACTCGCAAGGGCTTCGGGACCGGGTTCAGGTTCAGGCCTATTTCATGGATGAAGACACAACCAACGTTCCCCTGCTGCTTGAGGCAATCGACGAATCCAATCGGCTGGGCGGAGAAAACGATATTCTGGTGGCGAACTTTCAGGTCGGTGTCGCCCATGGCAAAGAAAATATGCCAGGTGGCCATTTCGCCGTCATCGCCAAATGCAACCCAAGCACCGGTCTGGTGCATATGATGGATGTGCATCCTGAAAAATACGGCAAGCTTTGGGTCACAACGATCGAACGGCTGTGGAAGGCCATGTCGGACCGCGATGGAACCTCGATGCGATCACGCGGCATTCTGCGCTTCTCGGCACGCGCTGCGGTCAAAACCCATCTGAAAACGTTCAAACAACGGTGCAACTACGTCGACAGCACGCGCTATCTGGCGAAAGATCCCAAAAAGCGCCGCAACCTGTTCCGCCGGGCGACGCCCAACATGAACTCGCTGGGTGTGCTGGCGGAAAGCCTGGCCATTCACGGCGACAACCGCGTAGACGAGGATGAGTTGCTGCGGGCGACCGAGGCGTCGTTCACTGAGGCCGTCAGCCGTGTCGCCACTGCAAAAGACATGCACGAAATGGCGGAAAAATACCTTAGCCAGTCTGAAAACGTGCATCTGGGCAGTACGTTCCAAAGCTTTGCTACCCGCAAGGACACATCGATCCAAAGCCCGCAGGATTGGTTCAAGGAACAGTTGAAAAGCCTTAATACCAACAAAGATCGTCACCTGATGATCAATATCGATTTCAATCGCGTCACCGGGATCGAAGCGATCCGTTCGCCGGAAAACGTCTATCGGGAAACTGCCCTGCTGGAAGAGTTCTGGTGTCTTTGCATTGCCTATGACGAAAACACCGATGTTGTCACCATTGTCGACATGAGCCCCGCGACCTCTCAGGTCTGGCAAGCGCCACGCGGCAATATTTTTCGTGGACTACGCGATCTGGAAGACCCCGCATTGGTGATGATCGAAGAAATCGACCCGCCCGAGGACCCAAGCGATGTCGTAAGTATCCTCAAGCACAATACGATGGTTCTGTTTTATGAGGATGAAGACCCCTGGTCCTATATGCTGCGCAGTATTCTGTCGAACATCGGCGCGACTACTGTCAAGCAAATCGACGTAGGCGGACGCGATCCCAATATGATCCGGATGCGGCGACAACTGGTAACGCTTGGTGAGCGACCAGACGTGCCGTATTTGTTTTTCCAAGGAGAGTGCATCAGCAAAAGCGAAGAGCTGGAAGACATAGTGGACATGATCCGGGCCGGCGAATTGCAGGCCAGGATGCGCAAAGAAGGACTGCCAGTTTCCGACCTGAATGAAACACCAAGCCTTGAGAAGAATCCTTTCGGCTATCCCAAAGGGGTGATGAATCAGGTCAACGTGGGCAAGCGCAACGTATTGTTGTGCGCCTGCGGCTCGTCTGCGGCAGATAAAATCCCTGAACTTGTCGAACGCATCGTCGATGCCGGGCACAACGTGAAACTGATCCCCTCGGTCTCGGCCGAAAAGTTCTTTCGCGATTTCGGGGCCGAGAGGATCGACGCCAAGATCACCCATCATGATTATTACCGCGACGATGATGAGTGGAATTTCCGCTATATGAAGTTTGACATGCCAGTGCGGGCCTCGCATCTGGCGCTGTGCGACTGGGCCGATTGCGTCATTGTGGCCCCTATCACCTGCAACACGATGGGAAAGGTGGCCAACGGTATTGCTGACAATCTTCTGACCTCGGTCTTTGTGGCATGGCAATACCAGAAGAAACCGGTGATCCTTTGCCCGGCTTGCAACACGAATATGTGGAACAACATCACCACGCAGAACAACGTCGACAAGCTGAAGACGCTGGGTGTCGACTTCATCGGTCCGCGCGAAGGGCGCTTGTCAAATGGTCGGATGGGTATCGGCATGATGGCCACGCCTGACCAGATCATGGAAGCTTTGGCAGACGCCTTCGAGGAGTTGGACGACCAGAAATACCGTGTCTGCAAATGGGCGCGCGAGGCCGCCGCCGCCGATGACATCAACGAATGGAGACGCGTGTTCCGCGCCATCGACGAAGGCATCGTCGGGGTCAATATCGTAGACGAAGCGCATGGCGATTCCTTGTTGCATTACGCAGCTGGTGGCGAAGGTGAACTGAACGAAAGCGGTCATGATCTGGGCAAACCGGACTATGAAGCTGCCCAAGACCTGATCAAACGCGATATCGACGTCAACATCGTCAACGATCACGGGTTCACTGCACTGCATGTGGCGGTAATGAACAAAGCGCCCAAGATGGTTGAAATCCTGCTGGGGGCCGAAAACATGGACGCGACCTCGTGCATCGATTTTGTGCAGGGCATGACGATCGAGCCCGAAATCCGGACCATGCTGGACAACTGGGCGCGCGATCACAACGTGAAGGTTGCTGACCCGGAAGAAGACCGCGATGAAAGCTTTGTGGCGGTGCAAGAGCCGACATATCTGTATTTCACCTACGGTTCGCTGAAACAGGGATTCCCGAACCACGAAGCGCACAGCAAAGTTCTAAACGACTTCGTGGGTCCGGCCCGCACACGGCAACCCATGCCGCTGATCGTCCCGAAAGAGCCATTCTGTGACAATCCGAACTGCGGATACCTGCACCGTATGGCCACGCTTGTGGATCAACAAGGTATGGGCAAACAGGTCAGTGGTGAGGTCTATCGCGTGACGGAATCCGGCTTGCACGAGCTGGATAAGCTGGAAGGTTACCATGGTCCAAATTCGACCGAAAACGTGTATGTCCGCAAGAAGATCAATGTGGTCGTGAACGGTGTGATGAAGCCCGCATACGCCTATGTGATCGCGGAGCCAGAGAAATACCTGAAGAACTTGCGCGACGGCACGTCAGAGATGGTCAGTGATTACACGCTGGACATGGCGCAGGGCGAGCCAAAACCGGGGTTTGAGCCCGTAGCTTAACCGTCTTGCGTGCTGATTGGCGGCGGCTCAGGGCTTTCCTTGAGGCTGAGGTTGTAAGCCGTTATCGCCACCATGCACAGCAGCACAAACGGCCAGAAACTCGCCTTGGGAATAAGATTGTCCCGATAGTGGATGATCCGTAGCGACGGCACCGCCTCGGAGGCGAATAGGTACGTGTTGACCGATACCGCCAGCAGCATGAAGTACATCAGGAAAAAGAACGACTCCATGTAGATCACGGGCGAGCCGGCAAAGCCTTCGCGCAGCTGCACATGCGCCAGCAGGATCACGAAGAACAAAACCGAACAGGTGCCGATCACGCTGGACGTGCTGAAATCATGCCTCTCGGCCAAACCCTCGCGGCGGGTGACGGTCATGACCGCACCGAACAGCAACATCATCACAACGATCAAGGGGACCATATGAACGATAAACGCATTGCCAAAATTGCGTTTGATGACGAAATTATAGTGCAACTCGGGCGCGTTGGTTTGATAGGCGTTCTGGCCGATGCCCAGCGTTGTATCCAAATTTGACAGTTTATAGTCGAAATAGGTGTTTTCCCGCTCCCACGTACCCATCACGATTTGGTTGTCGATCCCAAAAATGTCGTCCGGCCCGGTTGCCGGATAGGCCTCGAAATCGGGAACCAACGCGACGGCATCCTCAAACGAGGACGGCCAGAACCGCACCCAGACCGTTTTGTGATCAAAAGGGTAACTTGTGTAATCAAAGCTCTGGCGCAGGGTTTGTTCGAAATACCAACCCACCAATACGCCGTCAGGTTGCGGCAATCGGTACGCCTCGGCGATCAGACCGTTTGCACTATCTACTGCTTCGGGCAGAAGAAACCCGACCTCATCCTCATTCGGGAGGATCTGGTCATGCACGCCCGTCTCATAGTGCTGCCAGATATAACCCGTGACCTGAACATCGCTGGCCCCCAGAAAACTGAATGACTTTATGAAAATCCCTGTCCGCACATAGTAGTCAGGCTCCACATCCAACTTACCCAGATATGAGTCTACGGCAGCCTGATCTGGCAACTGCGTCGGATCGCCTTCGAAATGGTTCAGTTCGATCCAGAGTTTCAACAAAAGACCCGCCAGCCCAAGGGTCAGCAGGCCAGAGATAAGCCAAACCTTCTTCTCGACGCTCATTCAGCCTCCTGCCTGTTCCGTCAGAAAGTCAGCGGGCCCCAGCAGGGATTGAGTAATTCCCATCTCGGCAAACTTGGCTTGCAGATTGGCAAAACTCTCATGTTCGCATGGCAGGATACCATTTTGCCCGCATTCCGCCAAAAAACGCGTCTGGCGGATGGACAAATCGACCATTGGCAAAG
Source organism: Ruegeria sp. HKCCD4884 (assembly GCF_013110855.1). NCBI lineage: Bacteria > Pseudomonadati > Pseudomonadota > Alphaproteobacteria > Rhodobacterales > Roseobacteraceae > Ruegeria > Ruegeria sp. HKCCD4884. Next base: position 3,710 of record NZ_WVRJ01000015.1, on the reverse strand, counting down.
GTTCCCCTGCCGTAAAGGCCGCCAGCCCATCCGCATAGTCATTCGCGGCTTGCCAATCACCTCGCGCCAGCATGACTGCGCTGGCATCGGGGTAAAAATGCAGATGACTATGGCCGACACACCCTTCTGCGATAATCTCGGCCCCCAAATTCAACAGGCGCATTTGTTCATCCGGGTCGGTTTCGGCCATCGCCAACGCCGAAAGTGCTTTGGGCCCTACAAAATTCCGCCCATGTTCCAGTGCAATCTCAACCGCCCGTCGGCCTGTTTCCAAAGCCTGATCCATTTGCCCGGCATAAACCTGCGTGCGGGCCAGATGCTCCAGCGCTTGTGCCTCAAGCCGTTTTGCCCCGACACGCTCAGCAATCTCGGCCGAAACCCGGAATGCTTCTAGCGCTCGGTCAAGATCGCCCAAAAACGTTTCGGCCACACCCAGGCAGGTCTGAGCCACACATTCGGGCACAAAAGCAAAATACTTCTGCGAAACTTCGATGGCTTCGTTTGCGTCTGCGCGCCCCTGCCCGACATCCCCCGTGTAGCTGCGCGCGACGCTCAGGTTGTGCAGATTGGCCGCCAAATCCCGAACCAGCCCCTTTTCACGCGCCCGGTCAACAGCTTGCGTGTAAAAGCCAGTCGCCGTTTTCATGGTGGCTTTCATGAAGTTGGCATCACCAAATCCGCTGAGCGCCCCCACTTCAAGGCGAACGGAATCCAGTTTGCGGGCCAGCGTGAGAGCCCGCTCATTCGCACTCAGTGCTTCCTTGTCGCGACCCAAGGGGAAATACACATTGCCGCGCACATAGTTGATCTGGGCCACGTCCCGTTCAGAGCCAGCACGTTCAGCCGCAGCTTCAGCTGTGTCCAGCGCCTCAAGCGCGTCCTGATACAGGCTGGCCTGTCGCGCTGCCTGTGCAAGGCCAATATGCGCCCGGCTAATTTGCTCATCCGTCTCAGCAAGACCCGCCGCGTCCCGGAACTCCTGCAAAGCTTCGTTAGACAGGCCCTGCAACCGGTGCGTCTCACCCCGTGCGCAAAGCAGGTCAAACCGGACACCTGCGGGCGACGGCAGTTCCAAAGCACGTTCGATCAACGGGCTGGCGTCGTCGAACCGGAACGCGTGAATCAGCTTGTCGGCTGCGTCCAGATAGGCTTGCGCAGCGTTGTTGGCACCCGCCCGGTCCAGATGCTGTGCGCGCAGGGTCGCATCACGATCTTCGAACCATTTGGCCGCCTGTCGATGCAAGCGCGCGCGTTCGGATTTAACCAACGTGGCATATGACCCGTCCCGGATCAGCGCGTGCGCAAACATAAGGTCTGCACCGGCCTCTCGTATCAGGGCTGAGCGGATCAGATTTGTGGTATCCAGATGCCCTTCGCCGAGAATGTAATTCAGAACCTCGGGTGAGAATCTTTGCCCCAGCACTGACGCCGCCTGAATGGCGCTGCGACTTGTGCGATCCAGTGCATCCAAACGCGACTGCACGATGCCTTGGATGCTTCCGGGAACCGTTTCCTGCTTGAGCACATCAATGTTGCGCAGCAACTGTTCCAGGAACAGAGGGTTGCCTCCGGCGCGTTTGACGCAAGCGTCCAAAAGCTCGGGATCGATGGCGGTAAATTCCTCTACCAGTTGCCGCGCCTGGTCCTCCCCCATTGGGGCTAACTCTAATTTAGAGACAAGCGCGCCCTCTGTGGCCATTTGCCAGTCTCGATCGATCGGGTCCCCTTCAACCCGACTGGTCATCATCAAGACACAGGGGATTTGCCGCGTTACTGCTGCGATATGTGCGCAGGCTGCGAGAATGTCGGGTGACGCCCAATGGATATCTTCGATCTGGATTAGCAATGGCGCGTCCTGACTGCGAGCCATCAGTAACTCATCAATGACCTGCCTGCGCCCACGTAGCCGGGTCTTGTTGTCCATGACAGCATAGACCTCGGCCAAGCCCGGATCTTGCGGAAGTTCAAGCAATGCGTTGAGATGCGCCCCGTTCGAAGGGCTGACCCAGCCCTTGGTGATCGCCTCTTTAGCAACGGTCGCACCTTCTTCCGCGCCATCCGACGGATCAAGCCCGAGAACACTACGGGCCACGGACTGAATGGCCGAGTGCCCTTCACGTGCACCGAAATCCATAACAACGCCATTGTGGATCGAATAGGACAGGCTTTTGGCCAGCTCGGCCACCTGCTCGGACAAATGCGTCTTGCCGATACCCGGTTCGCCTAGAACCACGTGGACTTCGCCTTCGCCGTGCCGTTTGCAGCGGTCAAATGTTGCCGAAAACAACGACATCTCACGATCGCGCCCGATGAACTTATGCCGTCTTGTCCGAATGTTCCGGGCCAAACGGTCCAGACGCCAGACTTCGACGGGTTCATTCAATCCTTTGATATCCTGCACACCGATAGACTCACCCACGAAAAGCGGACCCAAGGCGCGTTGGATGTCGTGAGAAACAAGCGTTTCATCACCTTTTGAGATGTCGGTCAAACGCGAGGCTAAATTGACCCCATCGCCGGTAACGGTGTATTCTGTGTGTGCCTGGCTGCCAGTTGTGCTGGCAATGACCTGCCCCGAGGCAATTCCGATATGACAAGACAGTGGCGGTGTCAGTGTCGGCAATACTGCATGTATCTCGGCCGCCGCTCTGGCTGCCCGTTCTGTGTCATTTGTATGTGAGATAGGTGCGCCAAAAACAGCCATGACCGCATCGCCAATATGCTTGTCTATACGCCCCCCGAACTTTTCAACAACATTGTCCACTTTGCCAAAGAACTGGTTGAGCAAGGCGTGCAAATCTTCGGCATCCAAGTCACTTGACATTTTTGTAAACCCAGTCAGGTCAACAAACATCACGGTGACCTGCCGTCGCGCAGGTTCTATAGACGCCGCAGTGTCTTGCATTTTTGCTGCTTCAGCCACGTCAAGAGTTTCAATGGCACGCAACAACCTTCGACGATCACCAACCGCAGTGACCCCGATTTCAATTAAGTCTTCTGCCGTCAAATCTGGCAGAATGGAAAAATCGATCTTGTTGTCTAGAAAGGCTTGCGCATAGTCAGACAATCCAATTGCGCTTAGCCACTTGCTCAGGTCCTGAGACATGTCGCCCCTCTGAAGTCCCCCTACTTCAAATTTAGGTCTAACACGGGCGTTACGGTTGAGTCTGCAAAAACCAAATTAATTTATGAATATGTGTGTGTTTGTTTTTGGAACTAGGTGGTTTTCCAAGCAAAATCCTCCCAAGCCCAATCTTGTGAGCTACAAGTTTTATCACCATCGGGCGTCAAATATTTGATTTAGATGAAGTTGGAATTTGTTTACGGGAGCAGGCTTTTCTCGTTCGGCCCGGCGCATTGCGCCTTTTTCAAGCGATTGAACCTGGGGATCAATTGTAGTGTGACCGGTCTGTGTCTGGGATTTTCCGACACTGGTTGCGGGAGTAGGATTTGAACCTCTGACCTTTTGGTTTTGAACCTGAGGAGGTTTGATCGTTAAGCCCACAGTCCAGTGGACTGTTTGTAGATCGACTGGTCTGTGTTGGGATTTTCCGACGCTGGTTGCGGGAGTAGGATTTGAACCTACGACCTTCAGGTTATGAGCCTGACGAGCTACCGGGCTGCTCCATCCCGCGTCAGGGTCGGAAAGTGTTTGATCGTATTAGAGAGATTGTTGGGTTTTTACTAGGTTTGGCGGTGACCTACTCTCC
>NZ_WVRJ01000014.1:0-139952 GCF_013110855.1 Ruegeria sp. HKCCD4884 | reverse complement strand
CTAGGGTCAGGACTCATAGCCAATAGATAACGAGTGCTGCGAGGGCGATTGCTGACAGGAAGACCTTTGGGCACCTGTCGTAGCGGGTTGCCACACGCCGCCAATCCTTCAGCCTGCCGAACATGATCTCGATCCGGTTGCGCCGTTTGTAACGACGCTTGTCGTACTTAACCGGTTTCTTCCGCTGCTTCCGGCTAGGGATACAGGCTTGTATCCCTTTGTCTTTCAACGCTTCCCGGAACCAACCGGCGTCATAGCCACGATCCCCGAGCAGCCAATCGACATCTGGCAGGCCGCTCAACAGTGCCCGCGCACCAATGTAATCGCTGACCTGACCGGCGCTGATGAAGAGGTTGAGCGGGCGTCCCAGGCTGTCGCAGATGGCATGCAACTTGGTGTTCATGCCGCCCTTGGTGCGACCGATCAGGCGTCCACGCCCCCTTTTTTGACGCCCAAACTGGTCGCGGTACGGTGGGCCTTCAGGTAGGTGGCATCGATCATCACGGTCTTCTCTTCACCGTGTTTGGCAGCCAGACCGGCCATCATCCGGGCGAAGATGCCTTTGTCGCTCCACCGCTTCCAACGGTTATAAAGCGTCTTGTGTGGGCCATACGCCGAAGGGGCATCGCGCCATCTCAACCCATTGCGGTTAATGAAGATAATGCCGCTCAACACACGTCGATCATCAACGCGTGGTTTGCCGTGGGACTTGGGGAAGAAAGGCTCAAGACGCGCCATCTGCGCATCCGTCAGCCAGAAAAGATCAGACATGGTCACCGCTCGATTTTCGAACCGTGAATCACGCACCCAAGCGGAAATCAATGGGTCCTGACCCTAAGAACCTCGCTTCCTTTGGGCATCCCGAACAAGTGCCGCGAGACGATAGAACCCATGCGCCATTTTGGTGTATGGTGTCAGCAGGAAGAACGCCAGAACCGAACCCAGATGGATCGCGAGCAGCGGGGGCATTAGAGTCGTTGAGCCAAGGGCGTATAGAACCAATCCGCTAAATCCTACGAAGCCAAGCAGCAGGATGAAGGCGATATCGCCGCCCCATGCCGACGGGTCGCCAAGATTTCGGTCAGATTTTCGCTTGAGAAGCACCATTGCGCCACACCCGAGTGTCAGAAGAATCCCACCGGAAATCCCGAACAACTTGGGCAAAGACCAGAAACTGTAGGGTGCGTGCAGACCAAAGCCGTAATGCATGACCGTCGCCACCGAGGTCGATGCAAAACACAGCAGGAACCCATACATGATGGCGTGGTGAATGTGCCGTCGGCCCTGGCTGAACCGGTCTTCATCCTCAAAATTGCAGCCCTCACCATGGCCTGCGGCCAAATCTTGCATTTTGCCTGCGCGTTTGAAAGCAGTTTTCAGGTCAGAGATTTGAATCGGTTTGCCGCCAACCTCGGCCCAATAGCGCCTGAGGCTGATGGCTATGCTGAACAGAGGCAGCAGGAAAGCGGGCGCAAAGATTGCAACCATCGCATTGTGGGACAGGACAGCGTAAAACCCCTCGCCTCCGCTGGACCCGATAGCGCGGATAGCCCAAAACAACAGGGCAAATCCAATCACAAGCGCCAAGGCAATAACTCCGCCTTGCGTATGGAACCGGCGCGCCAGCGGCTGCGGCCATGCAAAGCTTTCCCAACTGTCCCTCCGCACCTCGGCCAAGGCTTTGGGCAGGTTCAGGTCGAACTCGTGTGGGGCTGTGTACTGGCAGGCATAGTAGCAACCGCGGCAATTGTGGCAAAGGTTGGCAAGTTGGGTAATGTTCCCGTCCGAGAACGCGCGTTCCGCGTGGAGTGACGGGAAGACCGAACAATACCCTTCGCAATACCGGCAAGCATTACAAATCTCGGCCTGTCTGCGGGCTTCCTGTATCAGTTCAGTTTGCATAAGTGGCGGCCTCACGTCCTGCGATGCGTCCGAAAACGGTTCCGATGGTCATCCCAAACCCTGCCAGATACCCCTGCCCCAAAATCGACCCGGCCATGGTTTCCCCAGCGGCCCAAAGGTTCTTGATTTTGCCGTTCGGGGTCGAGCACTGCGCTGTATCGTCTACTTTCAGCCCGAGATAGGTGAAGGTCACGCCAGTTCGCAGTGAGTAGCCATAAAACGGAGGCTCTGTGATCGGGCGCGCCCAGTTGGTCTTGGGTGGGGTCAAGCCCGAGGTCGCGACGCCGTCCAATTCGGTTGGATGAAAGTCACTCGTGTCACTGCAGGCTGCGTTGAACTCGGCAACTGTTGCTGTCAGCTTGTCTGCCGGAAGGCTCATCTTCGCTGCTAATTCTTCTAACGTGTCCGCCTTCAGCGGCGGAAAAACGGACGGCATGAATAAGTTCAGCGATTTTGCGTCAATGATAACGAAGCCAACCTGGTCCGGTTGCGCCGCCACCAGACGACCCCAGATCGCGTACCGTTTGGGCCAAACATCCTCACCTTCATCATAAAACCGTTCGGCGTTCTTATTCACAACGATGGAAAACGGAACGCAGTCCAGACGGGTCACGATACCCCCGTCGAATTTCGGTGCACGCCCATCAATGGCAACGGCGTGGCACTGTGTAGGATCCCCGACGCTTTCGACGCCTTGTTCCAGTAGATCGGCCAAAACAACGCCTCGGTTATATGGGGTCCCTCTGATCAGGAAGTTCTTCGCGGGCTCTCCCCATGCGCGGGTCAGCCAATCGGTGTCGGCCTGAAATCCACCTGAGGCAACGATGACGGCTTTTGGAGTGATGCGATGAGACTGGCCTTCATAAGTATAGTCCACCCATTCGATCTGATCGCCGTTCAGCTCTAAATGCGTCACAGCGGCCTCATACAGCACATCGACGCCCAGACCCGCCGCTGTCCTGTAATACGCATTTACCAAAGACTTGCCTCCACCCATAAAAAACGCGTTTGTCCGCGCAAGCGAGAGTGTTCCGGACAAAGACGGTTGAAAGCGAACCCCCCTCTCCTCCATCCACGGCAGGCATTCCTCTGACGTTCGAATGGCCAACCGGGCCAGATGTTCGTCGGTTTTCCCATCGGTGACCTTGAGCAGATCCGAAAGGTATTCATCCTCGCTGTAGGCGTCGACCAAAGGGCCCAAAGGCCCATGATGCATACAACGAAAATTACGCGTGTGGCGCGAGTTCCCCCCGCGATAAGGTTTTGGAGCCGTCTCAAGGATCAGAACACGGGCACCGGCCTCGGCCGCCGTCATTGCCGCACACAGAGCCGCGTTTCCTCCGCCAATCACGGCAATATCGTAAGCTTCGGTTTGGGTTGCCATGTTCTGCCTGCCTACTGGTTTTCGTCGATTGAACGGTCGCGTTCCTGCAATGCACGAATCCGCATCCGCTGCGCAGCCTGAATATGTGCGCGCATTTCGGTTTCAGCCGAAGCACCATCACGGGCTTTCAGTGCGGCCATGATGCGCCGATGCTCGGTCACCGCTGCCGCTGCTCTCTCGCTGTCCAACAATTGCGAAGGCCCCAGGATCAAAAGCGCCTTTTGTAAAGACAATATTGACTTGGTCAAAAACCGGTTCTTGGCGGCATCCAGAAGCGTGGCGTGAAAAACTCTGTTGATCTGAGCTGCGTCGGGACCCGTGCCCGCCTCGGCAAGCCGATCATTCAATATGTCCAACTCATCCAGCTCTATGTCCGACGCCGCACGGGCCGCCAGTCGTGCCGCGGTACCCTCCAGCACCGCGCGCATTTCGTACAATTCCATCACTTCGGCATAGTCCAGACTGCGCACTGTCGCACCTTGTCGTGGGACATGCGTGACCAATCCGTCCGCCTCTAACTGTCGGATCGCCTCGCGCACGGGGGTTCGGCTGACACCCAGGCGCTCGGACAGTTCAATCTCGCGCAGGCGGTCGCCGGGTAAAAGCGCTCCATCGCGAATCTCTTCCAGCAGACGTTGGTACGTGGAATTGCCTTGTGGACCGGGCTGTAAGGCGGCGTCCTGGATCGTCATCACGGGCTCTCTTGCTTCTTTGCGTGCACTTGTATACATTTGGATACACAACACGTCAACGACGTCGGAACCTGAATCTTGCGTATCCTGTCAAACCAACCTTCTCTCATGACCAAGCGGGCCATGACGTTCAGCCTTGCGGTTTTGGGCACGGGATTGTTCTGGATGTTGAACCTACCCCTGCCCTTTTTGTTTGGCCCGATGAGTGCGTGTCTCATTGCAGCTCTGGCGCATGCCCCCATGGAAGGATTTGGTCAGGTTTCGGTGGCCGCAAGAACGATACTGGGTGTTGCGGTTGGGGCGTCAATTACACCCGCCTTGTTTGCACAACTGCCCAAAATGGCTTCATCGATACTACTGGTCCCATTCTTTATCTTGCTCATCGCGTTGGTCGGTGTTCCGTTTTTCCGAAAGGTTTGGGGTTTTGACGCGAAAACCGCGTTCTACGCCGCGATGCCCGGCGGGCTTCAGGATATGATCATCTTCGGCACCGAGGCGGGTGCCAACCCTCGTACACTGTCGCTGATCCATGGAACGCGTGTCCTGATCATTGTAACCCTCGCCCCAATAATATTGACGGTGTTCTACGATGCAGATCTGACCAACCCGATCGGACAACCCGCACGTGACCTTCCGGTGCATGAACTAATGCTCATGGTGGTCGCAGCGCTGGTCGGCTGGAAAGGTGGTGAGCGGATTGGCCTGTTCGGCGCATCGATCTTGGGGCCCATGATTTTGACGGCGGCGTTATCCTTGGGTGATTTCATTCATACCCGGCCACCACGAGAAGCCATATTAGCCGCGCAGTTCTTCATTGGCTGTGCAATCGGAGTTAAATTTGTTGGGGTCACATGGACCGAACTACGCCGTGTTGTGGCGGCGGGCGTAACTTACGTGTTCGTTCTTGCCATTCTGGCGGCAGCGTTCACAGCAATAGTCACTACGCTGGGGCTGGGGCACCCTGTCGAAGCCTTTCTGGCTTTCGCTCCGGGCGGTCAGGCCGAAATGACTGTTCTGGCAATCGTGTCAGGTGCCGATCTGGGCTTTGTTATTACCCACCACCTTACGCGGATCGTATTGGTCATCATAGGGGCACCCATTGCCGCCAATCTCATTTTGAAATGGACAAAACCCGGAGCATGACTCAGCGCAACACCCTTGAACCTTAGATTTGCGCGTCTCAGATCACTTCATTCGGTACGCCGACCTCATTACGGCACAGGGCTACTTAGCGTAAATTTCGAACAATGGCTGAAAGGTGCTGTTTTTAACCTCGCGCGTGCGGTTTCTTGCTCAAAAAAACATGTGCAAACTTGGCAAAGCTGAACTAGTTTTTTAAATGCGCGATGCTTGCTGGATTGATGGGGATCGAAAACAGTGAAATCTGAACACCGCCTATCCGCGCCTCCGCGCCATGAACTGCGCAATGTGCGGAATCAAGGCGTCGCGTTTCTGGGGCTGGCGTTTCTGTTCAGCATCTTTGTGAATTTGCTGATGCTGACAGGCCCGTTGTTCATGCTGCAGGTGTATGATCGGGTTTTGGGCTCGCGAGCGGTTGAGACTTTGACTGCGCTTTTCTTGCTGGTTGCCATGCTTTACGCTCTTATGGCAATGCTCGATTTTGCGCGCGGCCGTATCGTCGCGCGGTTTGGTGCGCGGTTCCAATCGCAACTGGACGAGCGTGTGTTCGAAGCGACGATGCGTCGGTCCCTTGTTCCGCAGGTGCGTTCTGCCCCGGCGACGGCGCTACGCGATCTGGAGTCTATTCGAAATCTATGCTCGTCACCGGTGCTTTTGGCCGTTATGGATATTCCGTGGACGCCGGTCTTTTTGGGTGCGATCTTCCTGTTTCATCCACTGCTTGGATGGCTGGCCGTCGGCAGTGGTGTCTTGCTTGTTGTAATCGCGCTGCTCAATCAGGCGATGACCAGCCGAAAAGTGGCCGAGGCCCAATCTGCAACTGCGCGGGCCAACGCTTTTTCTGAACATGCCAGGCAAGCGGCCGAGGTTGTGCGTTCGCAAGGAATGCAAGCAGACGTCACAAAACGATGGTTGAGCCAGCGTTCAGACGCCCTGCGTCAGTCAATTTCTGCAAGCGATTGGACTGGAAGTTTCACGTCCCTTACCAAATCACTACGGCTGTTTCTTCAATCGGCCATGTTGGCTTTGGGTGCCTGGCTGGTGCTGCAGAACGAGATGACCCCCGGTGCGATGATTGCGGGTTCGATCCTTCTGGGGCGTGCCTTGGCCCCTGTTGAGCAGGCCGTTGGTCAGTGGGGGGCTGTCGAGCGTGCCCGAACAGCGTGGGTCTCATTGAACCAATTCCTTGATCATACCCCACCGGAAGAAGAACGCATTCGACTGCCGGTGCCAAAAGCGCAGCTTGAGGCCAAATCTCTGACTGTCATCCCACCGGGCGCTTCAACGCCGACATTGCGGAATGTGAACCTGAAGCTCGAGCCCGGCAAAGCCCTGGGCGTCATTGGGAAAAGCGGGTCGGGAAAGACAACATTGGCCAAGGCACTGCTGGGGCTTTGGCAACCTGCCGCCGGAGAAATCAGGTTGGGCGGGGCCACGTTGGATCAGTACGACCCCAACGATCTTGGCAGCCACATAGGGTATTTGCCGCAGCAGGTGACCCTGTTTAACGGGACAGTTGCTGAAAACATTGCACGTATGTCTGAAAACCCAGATCCCGACGCAGTTGTGGCAGCGGCGAAGAAAGCCAACGCACATGAACTGATCCTGTCGCTGGAGAAAGGGTACGGCACCTTCCTGGAGGGCAATGACAGCCAATTATCTGGCGGTCAGAAACAACGGATCGCTCTGGCGCGCGCACTTTACGGAAACCCCGTTCTTCTCATTCTGGATGAGCCGAACTCGGCCTTGGATGCAGATGGGACCGATGCGCTGAACGCGGCGGTACGGGGTCTTAAGGCTGCGGGCAAGTCGACAATCATCATGACGCATCGGCCACAAGCCATTTCTGAATGCGATGATCTGGCGGTTGTTGAAAAAGGGCAGGTGGTCAAGTCGGGCAGCCGAGATGAAGTCCTGAGCGCGATGGTGCAGAACGCTGGCGCAATCAAACGCAAGCTCAGCCCCGTAGGTGAATGATGGCTAAAAAACCCATTAAAAATCCAGCGCAGGTCTGGAACATGAGAGTACCTGCGTTTGTCGGATTCTTGGCGCTTGCCCTGCTGGTCGGCGGTTTGGGGTATTGGGCCGTCGAGACACGATTGGCCGGGGCCATTGTGTCTTCGGGCGTGATCGAGGTGCAAAGCAACCGTCAGGTCGTCGAGCACCCAGATGGCGGTGTCGTCGGTGAGATATTTGTGCGCGACGGTGATGTGGTTGCGTCTGGCGATATGCTGTTGCGCCTGGATGATACTTTCCTGTCATCCGAACAGACCATCGTCGAAGCACAGCTATTTGAGCTTTTGGTCCGACGCGCCCGGTTGGAGGCAGAGCGGGACGGTCTAACTACTGCTGAACTTGCAACCTTGCTGAGTGAAGTTCAGCAGGAATACGATATTGATGCCGATCTGATTTCAGGGCAGCAGAACCTATTCGACGCCAGACTAGAGACACTGTCCCGGCAGGACGAACAACTCCGCAAACAAGTCGTGCAAATCGAAAGCGAGATCGAAGGCACGCAAGCCCAATTGGTGTCGTTGCGCCGTCAAGTTGAACTGATCGAAGATGAGCTTGAAGATCAGCAAAGCCTGCTGAATCGCGGACTGACACAAACCAGCCGTGTGCTTGCTTTGCAACGCGAAGAAGCCAGCCTGAACGGCGAAATTGGCCGGTTAGAGGCCGCTGTCGCGCGACTGCGAGGACAGATCGCTTCGACCGAGATCCAGATCGTTGAACTGACCGCAACCCGGCGCGAAGAAGCGATTACCACATTGCGGGATGTGCAGGCACAGGTCGCGGAATTGTCCGAACGCAGATTGTCTTTGTCTGAGCGCCTGACCCGCCTGGACATTCGCGCCCCGGTTACCGGAAGAGTGTACGGAAGTCAGGTATTTGCGCTGCAGTCGGTCGTGCAACCGGGCGAGCCAATGATGTATGTTGTCCCTCAGGATACTCCTTTGCTGGTGGCCGCGCGCGTGGACGCGATCCATGTGGATCAGCTCCATGTTGGTCAGCCTGTGGCGCTGCGCTTCCCTGCGTTCAATCAGCGCGAAACGCCCGAATTGGACGGGCAGGTGTACAATGTTTCGGCTGATACATTCACTGATGAACAATCAGGGTTTACGTTCTATCGTGCAGAAGTCGAGCTAAACGACGGCCAGATTGATCGGTTGAACGGGCAAGAGCTTTTGCCTGGCATGCCGGTGGAGGCGTTGATCAAAACGGATGAGCGCACACCGTTGTCCTATCTGGTCAAACCAATGGCTGACTATTTCAATCGCGCCTTCCGCGAATAAGGAAAGCCTTGCTAATTCTGGATAACTGCGCTTTCCCACTCTGCCAGGAATCTGCGACGCTTCAACCTGTCCAGAAACGTAAGCAGCGCGGGATCCAATCCTATCGCTTCACGCTCGGACTCAGTGTCATAGGGCGCCAGAGGCGGTAGTGAAAAAGCACCCGTGCCCAGGCCAGACTGGTTTTCAACAAGGTGGCGCACAAATGACGAAGCGGCTTCGGTCTCTGGAGTGCCCTCCATGACCAATGCCGTACGCATCATGATGGTTTGAAAATCTGACGGTTGGATGATCTCCAGAACATCTTTACCACCCGCTCTGGCAGAGGCGTAGCTGCCCAGTACATTATAGGCTACGGCAATCTCTCCGGTGACAAGATCATCAATCATGTCGGCAGAGCAGCAATACAGACGAACATCCAGCCCGCCCATAACCTCCATCAGACGCCAGTAGGTTTCTGACGCGCGCGCATCCTGCGTGGCGAACAAATAGCCCAGACCGGATTGCCGGATGTCATAGGTCCCTACCCGCCCAAAGAAATCTTCCGGTCGGGCACGCAAGATTTCGATAAGCTGCTGGCGGGTCTCGGGTAAAGGGCCATCTTCGAAAGCGGCACGATTGATCACGATCGTTGCGGGTTCGAACGTAAAGGCAAACAAGCTTTGGTGCCATTGCGCCCATGCCGGCAACTGAATGCCTTCAATGGCCCGGCCAAATCCGTCATTTGCCAGTTTCAGCTGCAAGTCCATTGCACTTGAAATAACGATATCAAAGTCATCAGGGGCCGCTCGGACAATTCGGTCAATATCAGCTGTACCCGTCACCATGTAATCGACCGAAATACCGGGGTTGTCCGCGACAAACGCGGCAATCAACGGCTCGAACAGAAAGGTATCCGTGCTCGAGATCACGCGCAGAGGTGTTTCGCCCGCTTCTGCATTGAAAACTTGTCGGTCCTCCCAAGCTTGAGCCAACACAACCGCTGGTAAGACGCACAAAATCAAAGCGATAATGTAACGCATGCGCCGCCCCCTTGCCGATTGGCCAGTTCAAGCGTGCCACCATGTGCCGTTGCTACATCCTGCACGATGGTCAGACCCAGGCCGGAGCCAATTGTGCCACTTGCGTTTTTGCCGCGCTCGAACCGGCGCGTCAGCGTATCGATTTCGTTTGGCGGGAACCCAGGTCCGCGGTCTTTGACGCATATTTGAATATGCGGGATTGACGACACTTCGATGCGGACGGCACTGTCAGGCGGTGCATACTTCAGGGCATTGTCGATCATGTTTCGCACGGCGTTCTGGATGAGGATGGGATCACCCGAGTACAGAACCTGAGGATCACCGTCCAAAGACAGCGACAGGTCCTTCATTTCGGCGATTGGGGTCAAACGTTGCACCAAGTCGTTGATCAGGGCGACAAGGTCGATCTCTTCCCGTTCCAGATGATCGGCGCGAAATGTGATCATCGCGTGATCCAGCAACTGCCCCGCGGCCCGAGAGCTTTCATCAATGGCGCGCACCATCGAGCGCAAAGCCTCGCGGTTCTCTTCTTTTTCCACCCTTTGTAACGTCGCATCAGCATAAGACCTGACCGTAGCCAACGGCGTCCGAACGCGGTGGGCTGCCTCGGCGATGAAGTCTTCGGATTGGCTTAGGGATTGATCAAGCCGACCCATCAAAGAGTTCAGTGAGGCCACCAATGGTGCCATTTCCCGGGGCACCGGTTTCCTGAACGGGCTAAGGTCCTGCGGCCCCCGGCGGGTGACAGAGGTCGTCAACCTGTTCAGCTGACCAATGGTCGAAGACGTAGCCCAGAAAGACAAGGCGGCCGCAAGGGCGAAAAACCCAATCCCAAGGACCGCCGCGTTGCGTGAGATCTGGTCCAGAGTTTCTGCCAGTGCATCCTGCGTTTGCCCTATTACGATTTCGACTACAGTCTGTTTTTCCAACCCGACCAAAGTGCGGCTGGCACTGACCTGACGGATGGTTTCGCCTCGAATTATACTGGATTGAAACTGCCACCGGCTGTCACGCTGCCCCGTCAACGGTGACAGGTCTTCGTATCCAGAAAGGAATTCACCGTCCTGAAATATTGCATAAAAAACCCGGTCGTCCGCCGGCGTGCTGAGCATTGCAAATGCGCCGTATGGAATATCAACCTCAAGCTCGCCTTCACGCAGGGCCGCCGCATCCAGAATAGAGGTCACCGAAGCACCCAGAATATTGTCCTGCCCTTGTTGCGCGACCTGGGCCGCATAGTTGCGGACAGCGACAAACAGCAAAAACGCAAGAAGAGCAGCACCCCCGATGAGTGTCAGAACCAATCTGTTCCGCAGTGATCCTGAGGCATTTGGCTCAAGAGGCATGATCCAACCTGTATCCCAGACCGCGAAGTGTCGTGATCTTCAGGTCAGATGGCTCAAGATGTTTGCGTAGGCGGGCCACGTAAACCTCGATCGCGTTGTCTGACACCATGTCGTCATAAGAAAACAGTCGATCTGTCAGTTTTTGCTTGGAAAACACCTGACCCGGCGCATTGATGAACAACTCCAGCAGCCGCAGTTCACGGTTGCGCAGGGAAACCGTCTGGTCGCCGACAGTCAGGTGGCCTGCCAGCGGATCGAAAACGATGCCCCCTACTTCGATCCGTGTTCTTGCGTTCCCAGATTTTCTCCGCAATACAGCCCGGCAGCGGGCTTCAAGTTCGGCATGGTCGAAGGGCTTTGTCACATAGTCATCCGCCCCTAGATCAAGCGATCCGATTCGATCCGATACCTGACTGCGGGCCGTCAGAACAATGACGGGGGTATCCCTATTGCCCGCGCGATGTCGTTTCAGAAAGTCACGCCCATCCCCGTCTGGCAGCATGATGTCCAACAGGATCAGGTCATAATCCTGGGTTTCTACAAAACCCGTCGCATCATCCAAATTTGCCGCATGATCAACAACATGTCCGTCCAACCTCATCCGTGAACAGATCGCGTTGGCAAGGTCTGGGTTGTCTTCAACAAGCAAGAATTTCATGAGGCCTTGGTACTATTTTCAGGCGTGACAGGTTGATGTCAGGTTGATGTGTTTTTGTTCCAACCAATCTGAGCCGCGACGCGGCCGGTTGTCAAATGGGAGGACATCATGACGACATTCACACTGGGCCGCCGCGCCCTGATCGCAGCTGTGGCCGCAATTGGCCTGACAGGGCCGGCTCTAGCTGATGGCCATCAGGTTGTGGACAGCATCCACTTTCTGATCCCTGGGGGCGCTGGTGGCGGCTGGGACGGTACCGCACGTGGCACCGGCGAGGCCCTGACTAATGCAGGTTTGGTGGGTACGGCATCTTACGAAAACATGTCGGGTGGCGGCGGCGGCAAAGCCATCGGCTATCTGATTGAGAACGCCGACAGCAACCATGGAACGCTGATGGTGAACTCAACACCGATCGTGATCCGTTCACTGACCGGCGTGTTCCCGCATAACTTCCGCGACCTGACTCTGGTCTCGGGCACCATCGGTGACTATGCCGCAATCGTTGTGGGCAAAGACAGCCCCATCAACTCGATGGATGACCTTCTTGCCGCCTTTGACGCCGATCCGGGCGGAACAGCGATCGGTGGCGGTTCGGTTCCCGGCGGTATGGACCACTTGGTGGCCGCGATGGTGATGGAAGCCGCAGGCAAGGATGCACTCGGGGTGAAATACATCCCGTATGACGCGGGCGGCAAAGCCATGGCAGCCCTGCTGTCGGGTGAGATCGCAGCGCTGTCCACCGGTTTCTCAGAAGCAGTTGATCTGGCGAACGCAGGCGAAGTCAAAATCATCGGCGTGACGTCGGAAGAGCGCGTTGATGCCGCTCCGGATGCGATGACCATGAAGGAACAAGGCATCGACACCACCTTTGTGAACTGGCGTGGCTTCTTTGCAGCCCCCGGACTGCCCGAAGATAAGCTGGCCGCCTATCAGGCCGCGATTGCCAAGATGTATGACACCCCGGAATGGGAAGAAGTTCGCGCACGTAACGGTTGGGTGAATATCCACAACTCGGGCGACGACTTCCAGTCGTTCCTGGAGCAGCAAGAACAGCAGATCGGCGATCTGATGAAAAAGCTGGGCTTCCTCTGATACCACAATTGGCAGAGCGGGCCGCCGCTCTGCCATTCCCAAAGACAAAAAAGGGAGGCGGCCTTATGGCGCTGGACCGCTGGATCGCGCTCATTCTTCTGGGTGTGTGTTTAACATATGGCTACGCTGCCTGGTTCACGATGGATAGCAGCCTGCCCCCTTTCATGCAGAGAAACCCCATCTGGCCCAGCACCTTCCCAAAAGTGCTGTCGGTTCTGGGTATCATCACCACCACGATCATTCTGCTGGGTTTTGAAAAGGCCGAGCCCAAAGAGGCTGATATCGACTACAGAAGGTTGGGTGAGTACCACCTTGATCAAGCGCTCATGCTCCTTGCTCTGATGGTGATCTACGCGCTTTGCCTGCGCCCTGTTGGGTTTCTGATCTCGACCTCGGCTTTCCTGATCCTAGGATCATTCATTCTGGGCGAACGTAAGTGGCACATCATGCTTCCTGTCGCTTTCATCGCGACAGGTGCCGTCTGGTATCTGGTGCAGGAAGTTCTTGGCATCTACATGCGCCCCCTGCCGGGCATTTTCGGAGGCTGACATGCTTGAAGGACTTCTGATCGGCCTGCAAACGGCATTCTCAATTCAGAACCTGCTGATGGTCATCGCAGGATGTCTGATCGGTACATTCATCGGCATGCTTCCGGGCCTAGGCCCGATGTCGATTATCGCGATCATGATCCCGGTTGCGATTTCCATGGGTGACCCTTCAGCCGCGCTGATCCTGTTGGCCGGTGTCTACTATGGCGCCATCTTCGGCGGCTCAACTTCCTCGATCCTGCTCAACGCGCCGGGGGTCGCGGGTACGGTGGCCTCCAGCTTTGACGGCTATCCAATGGCCCGACAGGGCAAAGCGGGCAAAGCCCTGACCATCGCGGCCATCGCAAGTTTCGCGGGCGGCACTTTGGGCGCGGTCCTTTTGATGGTCTTCGCCCCTGCCCTGTCATCCGTGGCCTTGCTGTTCCACTCGGCAGAGTATTTTGCCCTGATGGTGGTTGGTTTGTCAGCCATTGCAGCCTTTGCAGGTACAGGTCAGGTGGCGAAAGCTGTCATCATGACGGTTTTGGGCCTGATCATGGCCACTGTCGGCGAAGGTGCGTTGTTCAACCTACCGCGTTTCACCATGGGCATTATGGATTTGCAATCAGGCTTTGGCTTCATCACGCTTGCTATGGCCATGTTCGCTTTGCCCGAAGCACTTTTCCTAGTCTTAAAACCAAAGGACCTTAAAGGCGACGATGGTGAAATCAAGGACCTGCGGATCACCAAGGCCGAAGCCAAAGCCATCGCGCCAGTGGTCGGTCGTCAATCGGTTCAAGGGTTCTTCATCGGCGTTCTGCCCGGCGCAGGCGCAACCATTGCCAGCTTTCTGGGCTATGCGGTCGAGCGCAACATCGCGCCGAAAGAGGAGCAGGAAGAATTCGGCAAAGGGTCAATCAAGGGGCTGGCCGCACCCGAAACAGCGAACAACGCCGCGTGTACCGGTTCATTCGTGCCCCTACTGACGCTGGGTATTCCCGGATCGGGAACAACGGCGATCCTGCTTGGCGCTTTGATCGCCTTGAACGTCACGCCCGGCCCGCGTCTGATGCTGGATGAGCCGCAGATTTTCTGGGCCGTGATCATGTCGATGTTCATCGGCAACCTCGTTCTGCTGGTGCTGAACCTGCCGCTGATCCCTTACATCGCCAAGGTTCTCTCGGTTCCGCGCAACTATCTGATCCCTTTCATTTTGTTCTTCACGCTGATGGGGGCCTATATCGGCCAGAACAATGCGACTGAGCTTTTGATACTTGTTGGTTTCGGTGTCTGCGCTACAGCGTTGAAATTCGCTGATTACCCGCTGGCTCCATTGCTGATCGGTTTCATCCTTGGTGGGATGATGGAGGACAATTTCGCGCGCTCGATGCAGCTCTATGATGGCATCGCCTTTATCTGGGAACGCCCGATGACTCTGGGTTTGCTGGTCATCGCAGCACTGCTTGTGCTTCTGCCCAGCTATCGCGCACGCCGTGCACGGGCGCGGGCGGCTGGGGTTGCTGAAGGTGACTGAACCGCTGGCAGGAATACGGGTTCTCGATCTGACAAATGTCCTTGCGGGTCCGTATTGCTGCTATCAACTGGCGCTGATGGGTGCCGAAGTGATCAAGGTCGAACGTCCGGGCGGCGGCGATCTTGCCCGCGTTCTGGGCGCTGATCCTGACAGAAACAAGGCGGGCATGGGGATCAGCTTTCTGGCGCAAAATGCTGATAAAAAATCGGTAACGCTCGATATGAAATCGGAAAAAGGCAAGGCGTTGTTGAAACGCCTTGTCCAAACAGCAGATGTTCTGGTCGAAAATTTTCGACCTGGCGTCATGGATCGGCTGGGCCTTGGCTACAACGTCCTGCGTGAGGTCAATCCAAACCTGATCTACTGCGCAATTAGCGGGTTCGGTCAGTATGGCCCGCGACGGGACGATCCGGCTTATGATCAGATCGTTCAGGGCATCAGTGGCGTGATGTCCATCACCGGGGCACCAGACACTGCCCCCTATCGCGTTGGTTACCCTTTGGCGGATACGGTCGGTGGGATGACGGCCGCTTTTGCCGTGTCTGCTGCACTGAACGCGAACCCGCGAGGAACTTTTCTGGATGTTGCGATGTCCGAAGCCGTTGTTTCCACAATGGGTTGGGTCGTGTCGAATTTTCTGGTTGGTGGTGTCACACCCGCAGCGCATGGAAATGAAAACACCACCTCAGCTCCATCGGGTACGTTTGCCACGCGCGACAGCCCAATAAACATCGCTGCCAACCGAGATGAACAGTGGCAGGCCCTTGCACGACATCTGGGGCAGGACGATCTGCTAAACAACCCCGACTACGCAACCCGCGAAGACCGCAAACAAAACCGTCATGCCTTACGTGAAGCGCTGGAGCAAACTCTTCGAACCAGACCGGCAACTGACTGGGTTCGAGAACTTAATGCCATCGGCGTGCCAACCGGGCAGGTTCTGACCGTTCCCGAAGCTCTCGCCGATGAACAACTTTCTGGGCGTGGCCTGATTGGCTCTGTGCGGGTTCAAAGCGAAGATATGAAGCTTGCGGGCAGTCCCGTTGTCATGGACGGCGCGCGGCGCATGCCACAAAACGCACCACCTGAACTTGGAGCTGACAACAATGCGATCTGGTCTGAAATCGGACTGTCCAACGCAGAAATTGAAGCGTTGAACAAGGAGGGGGTCATATGAGCGATGTTTCCGATTGGTGGACGACATCTATCATCGACATGGAGCCCGGCCGGATCGATCTGCGCGGTGAACCAATCCAGAACCTGATCGGAGACCTCAGCTTCGCCGAAATGATCTGGTTCATGGTGCGCGGGGATCGTCCTTCGGACGCGCAGGCCCGATTGTTCGAAGCCGCGTTGGTCGCGGCAGTAGACCATGGGCCTCAGGCACCATCGATTGCAACTGCACGCATGGCAGTGACTTGTGGCTTACCTCTCAACAACGCGATGGCAAGCGCCGTAAATTTGTTGGGCGACATTCACGGCGGGGCTGGTGAGCAAGCCGTAACTCTCTACCATTTCGTTGCGGAACATCCCGGTCGCTTGGAACAGGCATTGGACGACTGGATTGAAAGCGAAGGAAAGATACTGCCAGGTTTTGGCCACCGGTTTCACACCCCAACGGATCCGCGCGCTCCGCGTTTGATGGCAATGGTGTCAAACGCGGTACAGGACCAAGCGTGTGATGGTCGGTTCATGCGGATTGGCCAAGCGATCGAGGCAGAATTGGCACGGCGCAAAGGCAAGCCTGTTCCGATGAACATAGATGGCGCAACCGCTGTTATCTACGCCGAACTTGGTTTTGCGCCCCCGCTTGCGCGCGGTCTGTTCTGCCTGTCCCGATCTGTTGGAATTTTGGCCCATGCGTGGGAACAGATGCAGCAAGGGGGCCGGAACAAGGGCCCGACCCCACCCGCCTATCGCTGGACCTATAAGCCTACATGAACTGCCGCTAAGCGGTTTTCAGATGCGGACGGCGAGCCAACAGGTCCGCTGCAGCGCGGGCAATCATCAGTTCTTCATTCGTCGGGATCGCCATGACCACAACCCGGGACAGATCGGTTGAGATGATCAGGTCGTTATCCGCATTCGCATCCGGGTTCAGCTCGATCCCCAGCCACCCCATTCCGGAACACACCCGGTCACGTACCAGGCGAGAGTTCTCTCCGATCCCTCCGGTGAACACCAAGGCATCGATACCGCCCAAAATGGCCGCCATGGCCCCAAGTTCCCGCCGAATACGGAATGTGAAATAGCTGATCGCTTGACGGCTTTCGGGCGTGTCTGCCTTTTCCAAGGTGCGCATATCATTCGATAGCCCCGAAAGGCCCAGCAACCCCGATTTCCGGAACAGAAGGTCGGAGATTTCGTCGGCGCTTAACCCTTCCTGATCCATCAGGTACAGCACCACACCGGGATCAAGCTGGCCACAACGCGAGCCCATCGGCAGCCCATCCAAAGCCGAAAACCCCATGGTCGAACCGACAGATCGGCCCCCGATCATTGCACACATAGATGCACCGTTGCCCAGATGGGCAACGACCACTCGCCCTTCATGCAAAAGCGGTGCTGTCTTTGCCATATGATCCGAGATGTACTCATAGCTCAGCCCGTGAAAGCCATAGCGGCGGACGCCCTTGTCGTAGTACTCACGCGGTAGGGCAAAGACGTCATTCTCCCACGGGTGATTGCGGTGAAAAGCTGTGTCGAAACAGGCGATCTGAACGGCATCAGGAAAACGTTCCATCGCTGCCTTCGCTCCGGCCAGATTGTGCGGTTGGTGCAAGGGTGCGAACGGAGACAGCTTGTCCAGCGCTTCTATGGCAGCTTCGGTCAGCGGCAGCGGCGCGTCGATATTCGGCCCACCGTGGACAACACGATGCCCAAATGCAGTCACCTCACTGTTTGGAAATGAACGCGCCAGCAGATTCAGCACCCAATCCAGGGCCGCAGCGTGATCATGGATTTCGCCCGCAGTGCCGGTTGCAAGAACACTACCATCTGAAGATTTCGCCTTAACCAGCGGATCGCCCTCGCCAATCCGTTCAACCGCTCCGGTGCAAACCATAATCGGATCGTCATTGGTCAACTCGAACAGACCAAATTTCATCGAAGACGATCCAGCGTTCAGTGTCACGACATGCGTCATGCGTGTGCTCCGGTTTGCGGCATTGTAAATGCATCGTGCAGGGCGGCTACTGCGCAGGATGCCAGCCGCGCCTTGTCGTCATCCGCCCGGCTGGTCAGAATGATGGGCGCTTTGGCCCCCATCACCACCCCTGCCCCTTCGGCATTGGCGATATAGGTCAGTTGCTTGGCCATCATGTTTCCGGCATCCAGATTGGGCACCACTAGAATATCTGTTTTGCCCGCAACGTCCGAGACTATTCCTTTAGATCGCGCAGCGGCGAGGCTGACGGCATTGTCCATGGCAAGGGGGCCATCAACCAACCCATCTGTGATCTGACCGCGTTCTGCCATTTTCGACAGCAAGGCCGCATCCACCGAGGAACGGATCGCCGGGTTGACGGTTTCGATGGCCGACAGAATACCCGCTCTGGGATTCTCAATCCCCAGCGACCGGGCCAGATCGATAGCGTTTTGGACAATATCAATCTTGGTTTCCAGATCCGGTTCGATGTTGATCGCCGCATCCGTCACCAAAAGCGGTCTGGGCTGTCCGGGCACGTCCATGACAAAGACATGGGTGAAACGGCGACCCGTGCGTAGGCCATTTTCACGCCTTAGTGCAGCTTTTAACAACTCGTCCGTATGCAAGTGCCCTTTCATCAAGGCTTTTGCGCGACCCGCAGCCACAAGATCGACTGCAGTGTTGGCCGCACTGAAATGAATGCGCTCTGGCACAATCTCAAACCCGTCCAGTGAAGCCTCGATTTCAGCGGCGGCAGCGTGAATTTTGTCCGGGTCTCCGATCAAAATGGGGGTAATGATTGTTTCATGCGCCGCCAGCAACGCCCCACCCAGGGAATTCGGCTCTTCCGGGGCTACGATGGCCGTAGGCATGGGGGGAAGCGGGCGGACCTTTTCCAGCATCTCGTCAAAATGGCGATGGCGTTTGACCACAAGCCCGGGCAATTCCAGTTCTGCAAACACCAGCTCTTTGTCCGGCGCGACCACGACAGCCTGCCCACTGACTATTACGGCACCATCGGACGGGCGTGACACGATTGTATCAAAGACAACTTCGCGGTTTGGCCGCTTTTCAACAACCGTGACTTTCGAGACCAGTTCATCCCCAGCATGTGCCCGTTCAACAAAGTCAAAGCTCTGCGATTTGTAGAGCGTCCCGGCCCCCGGCAGCACGTTCCCCAAAACAGCCGAGATCAAAGCCCCCACGAACATGGCAGGCGCAACCGCTTCGTTGATATGGTCGCCGTCACCATCTTCACTGGCCAGATGCAGCGGATTGTGGTTGCCGGAATTGTTGGCGAAGACATAAAAATCGTCGACCGAGCAGGTGCGAACCAGCTCGGCAGTATCGCCGACCTGAAGCTTGTCATAGGGTTTGTTGTGATACTGCATGAAATTTCGTTTCTGTTTCGGCACTTGGGGCGGCGCAGTGAACTCTCTTGCTGATACTCAGTTCAGCACTCAATGAAAACAAATCAATATGGCCGCCCGTGTTGGTCGATACATTATGTCCGGTATGCAACGGCTTCGTGTCGTCGCGCCCGGAAACTGAGCACATTGCTGATCAGGCGCGCCTCTTTCCACCGCCGCCCTGTTTTCGCATCGTCAAACCGATCCGTTTTCTGGGCACATCCACCTCAACAACCCGGACCTTTACAACCTGCCCGGTTTTAACGACCTCATGCGGGTCTTTGACAAAGCGGTCCGCCAACTGGCTGACATGAACCAACCCATCCTGATGTACTCCCACATCCACAAATGCGCCAAACGCTGCCACGTTTGTCACGGTGCCTTCCAATACCATTCCGGGCTTCAGGTCAGTTATCTCTTCAACGCCATCGGCAAAGGAGGCGGTGACGAAACTTGGGCGGGGATCGCGCCCGGGTTTTTCCAGCTCGGCAAAGATATCCCGAACTGTCGGCAGACCGAATTCTTCAGTTACGAACTGCTCGGCCCGCAACCCCTTCAAAGCGCCATCGTGACCCATGATGCGTCGGATATCGCGCCCACAAGCCGCGACAACGCGTCGGGCGACGTCATATGCCTCGGGATGAACCGAGGACGCATCCAGCGGTTCCGCACCGTCCCGGATACGCAGGAATCCGGCGCATTGTTCAAATGCACGCGGGCCCAGCCGTGCAACGGACAACAGATTCTTGCGAGATTGAAATGGTCCATTCAGATCACGATGGGTGACGATGGCTTCGGCCTGAGCAGTCCCGAGACCAGAAACACGCGACAACAAAGGGGCAGAGGCGGTATTCAGATCGACCCCAACCGCGTTCACCACATCTTCAATCGCGGAATCCAGTGACTGGGAAAGCCGGTGTTGATCTACGTCGTGCTGATATTGCCCAACGCCGATGGATTTGGGCTCGATTTTGACCAGCTCCGCCAATGGGTCCTGCAACCGCCGTGCGATGGAAACGGCCCCGCGCAGCGAAACATCCAGATCCGGAAACTCGCGCGCAGCCAGTTCCGAAGCGGAATAGACCGAAGCCCCGGCCTCGGACACCACCACCTTTGTCGGCGCTTTCACCGTCTTCGGCAGCAGGGAAAGTGTGTCTGCGACCAGTCGCTCGGTCTCGCGGCTGGCAGTCCCGTTCCCGATGGCGATCAGTTCGATCTGGTGGGTCGAGATCAGGTTGAGAATGGCCGCCTGCGCCCCGCGCAGATCGTTCTTTGGCTGAAACGGATAAAGCGTATCGGTGGCCACCACTTTCCCAGTTGCATCAACAACGGCTGCCTTCACACCCGTACGAATACCCGGATCAAGGCCCAAAGTCGCCTTGGCCCCCGCCGGAGCGGCAAAGAGCAAATCCTTGAGATTGCGCGAAAAGACCTGAATAGCCTCGTCCTGCGCGCGACTGCGCAGATCCCCCATAAGCTCGACCATCATGGATAGCGAAAGCTTGACCCGCCATGTCCAACCGGCGACCTTACGCAGCCATGCATCCCCCGGCCCCTTGCCGCGCGTCTGCAGATGTGCGGCGACAATTGTTTCGGCACGCGCCGCGCCGAATTCCGGTTCCGGAGCGATGTCCAGTGTGACAATCCCCTCTTTTGACGCGCGCAGCATCGCCAACGCCCGATGCGACGGTACATCGGCCCAAAGCTCGGAGTGGTCGAAGTAATCGCTGAATTTCGCGCCTTCCTTTTCCTTACCGTCGATAACCTTGGCACTCAGCATGGCTTCGCGCTGCATGAAGGCCCGCAGTTCCCCCAACAGGCCAGCGTTTTCCGTCAATCGCTCGGTCAGAATATCCCGAGCTCCGTTCAACGCGTCGCGTTGGGTCGGCACGGCCTCGGAAAGATATGCCTCGGCAAGCATCTCGGGCTCTGCATTGCGGTCGGCCAGAATAGCATCCGCCAACGGCTCCAGCCCGTTTTCGCGCGCAATCATCGCCTTGGTGCGCCGCTTGGGTTTGTACGGCAGGTAGATGTCTTCCAATTGCGCTTTGGTCTCGGCCCGCGCGATGGATTTGCTCAGATCCTCAGTCAGCTTCCCCTGATCTCGGATCGAGTTCAGGATGGTTTCGCGCCGCGCCTCAAGTTCGCGCAGATAGGTCAGCCGATCAGAAAGTAAGCGCAATTGCGTATCGTCCAACCCGCCGGTGACTTCTTTCCGGTAACGGGCGACAAACGGCACGGTAGCGCCATCGTCCAGCAGTTTAATCGCGGCCCCGACCTGTTCGGAACGGGCGTTGATCTCGGTAGCAATTGTGTGGGCGATACGGTCCAAGGGGGCCTCCTGAAAGGACGGTGGAAGGGTTTCTTAACCACCCGTTTCAACAAGTGAAAGACCCCAGACCTTTCAAGATCGCAATAATTCGGGCGGTTACTCGCGTGGCAAAACCGAAGCTTCCAAAGTCGCCTTCAGCAATTGCGCGTCAATGGGCTTGTAAAGCAATGGAAGGTCAGCCTGCGCGCAGTAATCGACAATATCCGGGGACCTGTTGGCCGAGATGATGCACCCCGGTAGCGGGCCAAACGCACGGACCAAAGCGTTTACAGCATCGATTCCGGTTTCATCGTTGTTCAACTGATAGTCTGCGACAATGACATCGGGCAGGATGCCTATTTCGTGCAAAAGTTGGACTGCACCCTCGCCACTTTCGGCTTCCAGAACCTCAACGCCCCAGGCCTCAATGGTCATGCGCAAGGCACTGCGCAAGTTCTCGTCGTTTTCAATCAGCAAGGTGACGGTGTTGCAAGGCAAACTGGGATTTGGTGTTTGACGTGCAGATGGAACGCGGGCCCCCGCCGGTTTTGTCTTTGCCAGAGGGGTTTCAACCGAAAAACCGGTGCCCTTACCTACCTCTGACCGCAAGTTGATCGGGTGGTGCAACAGACCGCAGGCCCGTTCGACGATCGCAAGACCCAAACCCATACCTTCCGCGGCGCTGGCATCTGAGTGTAAACGCCGGAACTCCTGAAAAACGGTGTCTCTGTGATCAGGCGCGATCCCAATACCGGTATCCCAAACTTCAAGAGACACAGTTTTCTTGCGCCGCCTGACACCGACCAGAACCTTTCCCGTTTCAGTATAACGGATCGCATTCGACAACAGGTTTTGCAGGATGCGTCGCAGATAGCTGGCATCGCTGGTCACAACGGCGCTTGTGTCCACAAAACGCAAATCCAAACCTTTGGCCTGCGCAATCGGGCGAAATGCATCTTCGATTTGAGAAAACATCTGCCCTAGTGAAACCGGCGACAAATGTACACGTGCCCGTCCCGAATCCAGCTTCGAGATGTCCAGCAAAGCCTCGAGAATGTGTTCCACGCTGTTCAAGGCGCTCTCTGCTTTTGCGGCAACCGTCTGAGCATCCACTTGGTTCAATCCACTGCCCAGTGAAGCGACGTATAGTTTTGCAGCCGACAAAGGTTGCAGCAAATCGTGGCTGGCGGCGGCCACAAATCGCGATTTTGATGCGTTTGCTCGTTCGGCCTCGTTTAGCGCATCCGCCAGCTCCATCGTGCGCGATGCCACGCGCTGTTCCAGCAGTTCCTTTGCCTCATAAAGCGCCTCGGCTGATTTTCGTTCCGCCGTCACGTCGGTGAATGAGATCACGAACCCTCGATCCGGCATTTCCTGAGCAAAAACAGACAGGATTTTGGAACGACCCCGATGCATTTGAAACTGCAACGGGCGTCGTGAGGTTCTTCGGCGAACCCAATTCAGCAAATCCTGTTCATTTATTCCCTTTTGAAAGGAAATATTCGCGCTAAGGCGTTGAGACAGCGTGTCAAAACGTGTTCCCATCTGAAACTGGGTCATTGGAATGGCCAGCAACTCGCTCGCACGATTGTTCCAACCGATCAGGCGGTGTTTGTTGTCAAAAATACAAACGCCCTGTTCGATGTGTTCCAAGGTTGCCCGGATTAGCCGGGCCTTGTCATCCAGAATCCGATCCCTCTCCTGCCGTTCGATGCGCATAATGTCGGTCACATCGGTTTGCAGGATCACAGTTCCACCATCCGGGGTGCGGTGTTCGGACACCTGCACCCAGCGATTGCCAACCAGCCGGACGTTGAAGACCACATGATCTTCGCTGTGCCGGTCCAGACGGGCTTGACCCCAATCATCTGGGGTTACCCCTTCCGGCAATGACAAGAATTTGGACTGGCTTAACAGCTGGACATAGTCAGCAAAACCGAGCCCCGGGTTCAGCCATTTTTGAATGTCAGGCATGTGCGACCCGAAACGGCTATTGCAAAGCACCAGTTGCTCATCCCGATTGAACAGGGCAAACCCTTCCTGCACCGTTTCGATTGCATTGGCGAGGTCGGCCCGCGCGGCTTCGGTTTCCTTGTTGGCTTGTGCCAACCTCGCGTTGGAGTCGTTCAACAGCTCAAGCGCACGCTCAAGATCATCCGTTCGGGCGCGGACCTCTTGTTCCAGAACTGCCGCACGTTGGAACTGCGCATAAGCGGCCCCAGATGCATCGGTGGACTCTTCAACGCGCCGCATCAACGCCTCGACGATTTTGCGGAGCTTCTCATTCTGACGCTCCAAGGAGTCCGTGGGATCCGTAAGATGCTCGATCATGGGTTACTCTTTCTCGGGCGGATAGATCGCAACACCTGTAAGGGTCTGGTTCACGTGGATCGAATTGTATTGTTCACCGTAGGTCGAGAACCCAAACACATGATTGCGCGCCAGAATATCCGAGATGTCCCGCGTTTTCTGTTTTTCCTGCGCCTCCAATCGGCGCAGGATACAGTCGCAGCCCAGAATCGTGTCGGGTTGTTGCCTTTCAGACAGCGCCCCGATTTCCTCCTCCAGATGTTCAACCATGTCCCGTGGCTCTGCCAGTGTCAGAACGAGGCCTTCATCGATGGCCGAGAAAAACACCAAATCCCCATTACCCGCCACTTGCTGAATCGCGCGCACATGGTGCTGCCCACCGATTTGGACGACCACAGGATGGGCGGCAAATGTAAAGGTTGTCAGTTGCTCTGGGTCTTTGCCCAGTATGCGTGCATATTCTCGGGCGGCCGGCTCTGCGTTGATCTCTTGCACAATCCGCTTGCCCGGATCAGCCTTGGTCACCACCATACGCCGCTGGGCTGGCACAAGGTGATCGGTTTTGAACACCCTGATCGGGCAACGCGTGCGGACCTGGGCCAGAATAGCAGCATTGCTTCGCGCGCGGCCCTCGTGCAGCACATAAGTTTGGCCAAACCGCGTGCCATCGCCAGCTGAACCACCAAACAGTGGGACAGGCCCCAAGCCAACTGCAAGTTCAGAAGTCAGTGCATCTTCTTTGGTCGACAATCCATCAATCATCAGGAATGTGAACTCATGTGGCCAGTCGGGCGAGGACTCCATCATGGAATGACGGTTGTTGATCATCTTGTTGATGATGTTCTCTGCATCGAAATCGTCCAGGTCGGGGACTAGGACGGTGCGGGTTTCAAAGTGGCTCTTTGGCATGGCAATTGCGACGATCTTGCCTTCACTATAGCCATCATCGGCTAGCTCTCCGGCGGTGGTGCAACCCACGACGGGTGTTGGAGCAAAAACCTCCTCAGCCTCTGATATGACGGCAGACGCATCCGCATTTGAGCTCACGAAAAGAATGACAAGCGCAAAAGGCCCGACACCCAGGTTACGTTCAAGCGTTTTGATTGCCTGAGCGCTGTCGTATTGGACGAAAGCCGTTTTGACGATGCCTGGCGCACGGGCCGGGGCCTCTGCCCACCCGAAAGCTTGGTCCATCGTGCCTCCTCCCTCAAAGCGACGATGGGGCGAGACTATGACGCTTAGCCCTGCTCTTGCAAGACACTGGCAAAAGACGCTTTCTTGGCAATCAAAACCGCTTGCGTGCGGCTTTGCACGCCCAGTTTCCGCATAATTGCAGTCACATGCGCCTTTACTGTGGTCTCAGCAATTGAAAGATCATAGGCAATTTGTTTGTTCAGCTTACCTTCGCAGATCAGTTGCAGAATACGCGATTGCTGATTTGTCAGCGTTGCCAAACGGTTGACCGCATCTCTGTGTTCATCGTCGTCTTCCGTTTCGATCAGTACGCAGCCTTCAGGTACAAAGATATTACCGGATTGCACCGTCTCGATTGCGGTACGAAATACGTCACGTTGACTGTGCTTGGGCACGTAGCCGGACGCCCCGGCCTGTATTACCTGACTGACGACGCGGCTGTCCGTCAGCGAAGATACGACAATAACCGGAACACTCGCGGCCGCTTTCAGGCGGACCAGCCCGTCCAGCCCATCCACGTCCGGCAGGTTAAGGTCCAGCATGACGGCATCCGGTTTCAATCCCTGCGCCAGTAGGTCCATGGCCCCTTCCAGCCTGTCTGCTGTGTGGATGTCGCCGATCTGCGCAACAGTTTGCAACGTCATCGAAAGCGCGTCGCAGAACAGGGGATGGTCATCAACAATCAGTACGTTCTTGAAATCTGCCCGGCGGGCGGAATCGGCAAGCATTTGGTATCGCCTTTTGTAATCGGGTTGGCTCCAGCCTAAACAATCCTAACACTCAATGAAAACCACCCCTACTGGGCGAAGGTCGTAGATGACAAATGCGTTGCCTGCGGCGCAATGGGGCGTCAGAGTGGTTAACATTGCCCCCGCGCACGGCGGTGACTACGCCCAAGGTCTTATAGGCAGGGCAGCCAACGCCGCGTAGCGTAACAGAAAATGTTCGGAGACGTTTAATGGAACTCAGTGACAGTCGCGTCATAGCCGCGCCACGATCCAAGGTCTGGGATGCGCTCTTGTCGGCAGACGTTCTGAAGGAATGTGTGCCGGGGTGTCAGGAAATGACTGGCTCGGTAGAAGAAGGTTTCGAAGCGACAGTCGTGCAGAAGGTGGGGCCTGTCAAAGCGACCTTCAAAGGGGCCGTTACCCTTTCTGATCTCGTGGCGCTTGAAAGCGTGAAGCTCTCGGGTGAAGGTAAGGGCGGAGCAGCAGGGTTCGCCAAAGGGTCTGCAGAGGTCAATCTGGCAGACGCCCCCGAAGGTACTTTGCTGACATACAACGTCGACGCGCGTGTTGGCGGAAAGCTGGCCCAGTTGGGAGGACGGGTCATCGACGGCGTTGCCAGAAAACTGGCTGATCAGTTTTTTGAGAACTTTCAGAACGCTGTCGAACCTCAACCAGAGCCCGAGGCGGAAACTTCGGATGGCGGTGAGGAAAAGGAAGAAAAGAAAGGCTGGTTCAAACGCGTATTGGGCGATTGAACCATAAGAATTCAGGGAGGAGAAATTCATGAAGATTTCAATGACCGTGAACGGCAAAGCCGTAAGCGGAGACGTCGAAGGGCGGACTTTGCTGTCCGGTTTTCTGCGCGAGCATCTGTCTTTGACAGGCACCCACGTGGGTTGCGACACCGCGCAATGCGGTGCCTGCGTGGTGCATGTGAACGGCGAGGCTGTGAAGTCTTGCAACATGCTTGCGGCTGAAGCCGACGGGGCCGACGTAGGAACGATCGAAGGTCAGGCCAATGCGGATGGGTCGTTGAACGTGATCCAGCAGGCGTTTCAGGACCATCATGGACTTCAATGCGGGTTCTGCACGCCGGGGATGGTAATGAGCGCTGCCGCGCTGTTGAAGGACAACCCGCGTCCCACCGAGGCTGAAATCCGGAAATATCTGGAAGGCAACCTGTGCCGCTGCACCGGCTACCACAACATTGTCAAAGCGATCATGGCCGCATCCGGTCAGGACGTTTCCAGCATCGCCGCCGAGTGAGGCGGGCAAGAGTTTTCGACGAAAATTCTTTTCCAGGGAGGAGAACAAGCAATGCCCAAAGACAATGGCATCGGAGCCAGTTCCAAGCGGCGTGAGGACGTACGCTTTCTGACCGGAGCAGGTAACTATACCGACGATATCAACGTACATGGTCAGGCCTATGTACATTTTCTGCGGTCCGACATTGCGCATGGTCGGATCAAATCAATAGACACCTCTGCCGCCGCAGCCATGCCCGGTGTGGTAAAGGTATTCACCGGCAAGGATTTCGAAGGCGTGGGCGGGATGCCCTGCGGCTGGGAGGTGACCGACAAGCACGGCGCACCCATGCAAGAGCCTCCGCACCCCATTCTGGCACAAGGCAAAGTGCGCCATGTGGGCGATCCGATTGCCGCAGTTGTGGCCGACAGCCTTGAACAGGCGCGTGACGCTGCCGAAGTTATCGATCTGGACATCGAAGAACTGCCCGCTGTGATCGACATGAAGGCTGCAGCGCAGGATGGCGCAACGCTGGTTCATGACGATCTGAAGAACAACATCTGTTACGATTGGCAGTTGGGTGAAACTGACGACGCCAAGGTCGATGAAGTCTTTGCCAATGCCGCGCATGTGACGACGCTGGATCTGGTCAACAACCGTCTGGTCGCGAACCCGATGGAACCGCGCGTCGCCGTTGGTGAATACAAGCGTGGAACGGACGAGTATACGCTCTATACCACGTCGCAAAACCCGCATGTGATCCGTTTGTTGATGTGCGCTTTTGTTCTGGGCCTGCCCGAGCATAAGGTACGCGTTGTGGCCCCTGATGTGGGCGGTGGTTTTGGTACGAAGATCTTCCATTATGCGGAAGAAGCGTTCTGCACCTTTGCTGCCAAGGCCTGTGGTCGTCCGGTCAAATGGACCTCCAGCCGGTCCGAAGCGTTCATGTCGGATGCCCATGGCCGTGACCATGTCAGCACTATCGAACTGGCGCTGGATGCAGATAACAATTTCATCGGTCTGCGTACCAACACCTTTGCCAATTTGGGTGCGTATCTGTCGACTTTCTCCAGTTCGGTTCCAACCTGGTTGCATGGGACGCTGATGGCGGGCAACTACAAGACGCCGGTCATTCAGGTGAATGTGAAAGCAATGTTCACCAACACAGTGCCCGTGGATGCCTATCGTGGTGCAGGTCGCCCCGAAGCGACGTTCCAGTTGGAGCGCGTAGTGGATAAGGCGGCGCGCGAGTTGGGCGTCGACCCGATAGCGCTGCGTCGTCAGAACTTTGTCACTCAGTTCCCCTATGACACACCGGTGGCGCTGACCTATGACACCGGGGACTATAACGGGACGATGGACAAGCTTGAGGCCGCTGCTGATCTGGCAGGCTTTGCCGCGCGTCGCTCGCAAAGCGAAGCCAACGGCAAACTGCGGGGCTTGGGCATCAACTGCTACATCGAAGCCTGTGGCATTGCGCCATCCAACATTGTTGGGATGCTCGGGGCCCGCGCGGGTCTTTATGATGCAGCCACTGTTCGCGTGAACGCTACCGGTTCAATCAGCGTCATGGTAGGGGCACACAGCCACGGACAAGGGCACGAGACCGCCTTCCCGCAGGTTGTAGCAGACATGATCGGCATCGATGAATCGATGGTCGAAATCGTACATGGCGACACGTCGAAGATTCCGTTTGGCATGGGCACATATGGTTCTCGTTCGTTGGCTGTCTGCGGCTCGGCTATGGTCAAGGCAACTGAGAAGGTGATCGAAAAAGCCAAAAAGATCGCCGCACACCTGTTGGAAGCGTCCGAGGCCGATATCGAGCTGAAAGACGGTCAATTCAGTGTGGCAGGCACCGACAAGTCAGTGGCCTGGGGTGACGTGACCCTGACAGCGTACGTCCCGCATAACTTCCCGCTGGAAGTCGAACCAGGACTGGAAGAAACTGCCTTCTATGATCCGGCCAATTTCACCTTCCCGGCTGGTGCTTATGCCTGTGAGGTTGAGGTCGACCCGGACACGGGTCAGGTCAGCATTGAAAAGTTCACGGCGGCCGATGATTTCGGCAACATCATCAACCCGATGATTGTTGACGGTCAGGTGCATGGAGGCATTGGCCAGGGTATCGGTCAGGCCCTGCTTGAGAATTGCGCCTATGATGAGAACGGCCAACTGCTAAGTGCGTCCTATATGGATTATGCGATGCCACGCGCGGATGATGTACCGTTTTATGGTGTCGACCATTCCAGCCAGACACCCTGCACGCACAATCCACTTGGGGTGAAGGGTTGCGGTGAAGCTGGTGCAATTGGCTCACCACCTGCGGTGGTCAATGCGGTACTGGATGCGTTGAACTCGGGCGGCAAGGCGGTGGATCACATCGATATGCCAATGAGCCCGTCTCGCGTCTGGTCGGCGATGAACAGCTGAGGTGTTGGGGTGCGAGGGGCCAGCCCCTCGCGCTCCCCGGAGTATTTCCAAAAAGATGAAGGCCAAAGAGCGCCTTTCGGAAAGGAAAACGAAATGTACAATTTCGAGTTTGAAAAACCCTCGACCATTGCCGACGCCGTGGCTGCGTTGGGGGCTGAGGACGCGCAAGCGTTGGGAGGTGGGCAGACCCTGATCCCGACGCTGAAGCAGCGGCTTGCCGCACCGTCCAAGCTGGTTTCGATGAGTGGCATTGCCGAAATGCAGGGCGTCTGCGTTGAAGATGACGGGTCTGTCTCGATCGGTGGTGCAACGACACACGCCACTGTGGCGCGCGAGGCCGCGGGGACTTATCCCGCGCTTGCGGCGTTGGCCGGGCAGATCGGTGATCCTGCGGTGCGTAACCGCGGTACCGTCGGTGGGTCGGTGGCCAACAACGATCCGGCGGCCTGTTATCCGGCCGGGGTTCTTGGGTCTGCGGCAACCATTGTGACCAACACACGTCAGATCGCGGCGGATGCGTTCTTTGAGGGCATGTTCAGCACCGCACTTGAAGAAGGTGAAATCATAACCTCGATCCGGTTCCCCGTGCCGCAGGCTGCAAGCTATCAAAAGTTCCTGCAACCCGCTTCACGCTTCGCGCTGGTCGGCGTTTACCTTGCCCGTTTTGCCGACGGCGTGCGGGTGGCTGTCACTGGCGCAAGTGAGGATGGCGTGTTCCGTTGGTCCGAGGCCGAAGACGCATTAGGTAAGGAATTCCGCCCGGACGCGTTGATGGATCTTCGGGTCAACCCAGCCAACATGATCTCGGACTTGCATGGTAGCAAAACGTATCGCGCGCATCTTGTATCTGTGATGACTAAACGCGCAGTCGAAGCTTGCATGTAAGTCTTTACACCTAAACCCGAAAGGCCCCGGTTCTGCCGGGGCTTTTTTCATGCCAGGCTAAAAACTTATCACCTTCGTTCTAACAAACTATCAGGCCGCCCATTTGGACGGCCTGACTAATCTGACGATAACTGGCGTGACTATTCAGCCGCCTGCGTGCTCACTGATCCGTGTTTGTCACGCTGGCTGTCGCGGAACAGGGCTTTACCCAACGCAAGGCACATAAGACCCATCACCATGGTAAACGGCAGCGCACCGATGATCATGGCGTTGCGCAATGCGTCCAGTGGGTTGTTCGCACCGGCTGCCAGAATAAGCGCACCGATCACTGCAGTCAGGATCACGCCCCAGATTATCCGATGCTTGACGCCGGTTTCCTGGCTGCCACCAGACATGATGGTGTTCATCACCAAAATGCCTGAGTCAGCTGAAGTGACCAGAAAGGTCAGGATCAGGATCACGCACATCACGTTCAGCATGGACAGGAGCCCACCGTCGATCATGTAAGACAGCGTCACGAACAGTTTGTTGGTGTTCGAAGCGCCAATGATCGCACCTTCGGCCGCGCCAGCCAGTTCAAGGTCAATTGCCGTGCCGCCCAGAACAGTCATCCAGGCGAAGCAGACAAGCGCAGGGGCGAACACACAGCCCAAGATAAATTCACGCACGGACCGGCCTTTGGAGATACGCGCAAGGAACAGACCCACAAAGGGCGAGAACGCGATCCACCAGGCCCAGTAGAACGTGGTCCAACCGGCCTGCCAACCAAATTGACGCCCTTGTTCACCTGCAGCGTATGCCGCCTCAAGGGTTGCTTCGTCCAACTGCGCGGCAGCGCCTTCCAAGCCACTTTTGAAGCCGTCAAAGCTGCCCCAAGCGTTGGTCGCACCACCCATGAGGTCTTTTGCGTGAGCCTGCGCTTCGGCAGGCAAAGCTGCTGCAAAGGCTTCCGCCGATAGCGGGCCATAAGCGTTAAAGCTAAGCGACAGGAAGTGCAGGATGTAATCGACCATTGCCGACCCATAGGTGGTCATGGCGAAAACGAACGAGCCAAATACGATGAACGTACCCAGCAAGATGACCGAGAGGACAAGGTTCAGGTTTGACAGGTATTTGACGCCACGTCCAACGCCCGACACAGCAGACAGGATCGACAAGGTCATAATCACGACCAGCCCTGTGATCAAACCCACTTTGCTGGGGGTTGGCACCTTACCGCTCAGGTCCATGATCCAATCCATACCAGTGATGGCGTACAGACCGTCAATGAATTGGCTGACGCCGTATCCAATGGTGACGGACACACCAAGGATCGTAGCAACAACGCCCAGAACATCGACAACATGACCGAAAAAGCCGTTGACGAAGCGACCGAACAGCGGGGTCAGGGCCGAGCGAATAGTCAGTGGCATATCACGGGTGTAAGCGTAATAAGCCAGCGACAAGCCGGTCACGACGTAGATTGCCCAGGCATGGAAGCCATAGTGCAGGTAAGTGAAGCGGTAGGCCGATTGCAGAGCTTCGGGCGAGTTGCCTTCAACCGCGCCGGATACCACCACCGGATTCGACCCCCATAGTCCGAGAGGTTCGGCCGTGGCAAATACCATAAGCCCCACGCCCAGACCTGCGCCAAACATCATGGAAAACCAAGAAAAGTTTGAAAACTCGGGCTTTTCACCCGGCGTTCCCATAATCCGACGCCCTGTTGCCGGAATAATTGCGACGATGGCGAGGAAAAAGAAAAACAGGCCTACAATGATGACGTAGAAACTGTTGAAAATTTCAAGCAGCTTTCCATTCAAACTGCCCAGAGTGCTGTTTGCATTGGCAGGGAAAACCAAGGCCCACAAAACCAGGCCGACCATGATCGCCTTGCTGAGCAGGGCAATCGGGACGCTGTAATTCTCATAGAAACCGGCATTCGCCGTTTCTATTTCAACGTCCGTAAAGGGTTCAGGTATCGACATGTTGCTTGCTCCTCCTTGCATATGCCGTTTTTTTTGGTGTGCGAAACTGAACTGAGAGGCGACGGGGCACAGAGCAAAACGCTTTGTTGCACCCACCATACCCTGAACGGGCTCTGCCCACTTTGGCTTGAGCTACGGTAATTTCACCACGTCTCCCGGCATGGTGTACCGTTGGTTCCTCCCGCTTTTTTCACCACTTGCGATGCTTCCGGTTCTTGGAGGCAGACTAAAAAGCCGCCGTACCAGCACTTAAAGCTGCAAGAGATTTTGCGTGTTTCGATTGGAGGACCCTATAAACGAGGGGGGAACAGGTCATTCAAAAAACCGACGCTTACGCCGAGCGAAGCGACCAACACATTCACACACCTTAGTGTTAGCGTAACCAAATGGGATTGGAGCACACCGACGTTCGGAACCGACTGAAGCGGCCGGTCTGTCGCCGGGGTGGACGCGTCTTGTTCAGCATATGCTGGCCGCGGGTCAGTTAACGGTACATGGCACATTCAGCGTATCCACCCCGAAGAGTTTTCCTTGTCGGACCGTGCCGCGCTTAAGTACGACCCGAACAGCCTAAGGCGCTTGGTGACCGAGCCTCATAAGCCCTTTGCTACTTCTGTCAACGCATGGTGAACCGAGATCGCGTAGCTGCGCGGTGCATAGACAGAAAAGGTCGTCCCCGCCTGATTGCAGCGCAGCAGGCATCCCACGTGATGAATTGCGGTGCGGGTGAATGCGCCCGCCGACATCTGTTCGACATCAAGGACGGTAAGGCGTTGAAACAGGTCGACGACACCTTGTCCGGACACATCAATCCGAACAAAGGCATCCGTCTGATCCGTGATTGACGCGATGCCTGCCAGTGCATCCGCAAGGCGACGGGCCAAAACCAACGGGCCAGAAAACGCCTCTTCACACAGATAGTGATTTGCGCCAAGCCAGTGCAAACTGTTGGCTGTACCGTCTTCGCTGCATCCAGGCGCGGGGATTGCGACAGAGCACAGGCTGGCCAACTTGGCTTTCAGCGCCTCCTCCTGACCCAAACGGGCTGAGATCGACGCCAAAGCGATGTCGTCACGCTCTTGAAAGGTCAGCGCTCCAATCACGTCCTTCCGAGGTTCGGTACCGCCCAAGGCGGCCTTGGCAACAAAATCACGCACGGAGCCTGTCTCCTTCAGGGTCAACGAAGTGAGCGCTGACAAGGGTTGCTTGGATGTTCACGTTGTCCACCGGGCTCACGATCTGAACCGTCTCGCCCAGACGCTCGGCGCCGCGCTGGACAAACGCAAGGCCGATGCTGCTGGACAAGTGTGGCGAATAGCCGGCCGAAGTGACATAGCCCTGATCGTTCTGCGGCAGATGTGACGCGCCTTCCGCAAAGACATGCGACCCGGCCAACACAGTATCTGAGGTATCAACGGGTTGGATGCCGACCAAAGCCAATCCATCAGGGTCAACCAAGGCCTCTCGTGCGCTGAGCGGTGCGCCGATACTGTCTTTTTTTGTCGAAACCATACGGCCCATACCCAAGTTATGAGCGCTAACAGTTCCGTTGAGCTCATTCCCTGTCACATGACCTTTTTCGATCCGCAACACACCCAGCGCTTCCATCCCGTATGGGGTGACCCCCAAAGGCTGACCAAGCTCCATCAGGTGCCGGATCAACGCATCGCCATACCGCGTGGGCACTGCAAGTTCAAAAGCCAACTCACCCGAGAACGAGATGCGGAACAACCGCGCCGGGATGCCGCCTGCAATGGTGATTTCGGCGCACCCCATGAAGGGAAAGGCCTCGTTGCTGATGTCAAAATCTCGATCAACGACCTGCTGCAACAGCTCACGAGATTTCGGGCCGGCAACGGCAAACTGCGCCCAGGCGTCGGTGGCCGAAATCAACTGCACGTCCATGTCCGGGAACAGGCATTGATGTACAAATTCCATATGACGATAGACGCCCACCGCGTTGGCTGTGGTTGTGGTGACCACAAAGTGATCCTCGGCCAGACGCGCTGCAGTGCCGTCATCCATGACAAGGCCGTCTTCTCGCAGCATGAGCCCATAGCGGGTTTTGCCCACGGGCAGCTTGGCAAAACCGTTGCAATAGACCTTGTTCAGGAAGGCGGCTGCATCTGCACCCTGAACGTCGATCTTACCCAATGTGGTGACGTCGCAGACACCCACACTGCTGCGCACGGACAAGACCTCGCGGTCCACCGATTGACGCCAATGGTTTTCACCTGGCTGGGGGAACCATTGCGCACGCAGCCACGGGCCAACTTCGACAAACACAGCGCCCTGTTCTTCAGCCCAATGGTGGCTGGGCGTCAGACGGGTGGGTTTGAAATCTTTCCCGACCGAGCGTCCTGCCCATGCGCCCATCGACACCGGCGAATACGGCGGTCGGAAGATGGTGGTGCCTGTTTCAGGTATGCTCTTGCCCGTAATCTCGGCCATAACGGCCAGCGCGCCTACGTTTGCTGTCTTGCCCTGATCGGTCGCCATACCCAGCGTGGTATAGCGTTTCAGGTGCTCGACACTTCGGAACCCTTCCTGCTCTGCCAGCTTGACGTCCTTGACTGTCACATCGTTCTGAAAATCCAGCCAGGCGCGGCCCTTACCAGGCACATGCCAGAGCGGAGATATCTGGTATTCTTCGTCTTTGCTTTCCGGCAAATCGATCCGTTTGGCTTTGATCCCCAAATCTTTCAAGGCAGCAAGCGCCGCATCCTTGCCGGACGCAAGCGCGCCGGAATTGGTAAGCTCACCCGCCGCGGCCCCTGCAACACACATACCCGTTGGCAGATCTGCCGACGGCACGAAAGCTGCAAGCGTGTCTGACCATTGCGGACGACCGCGTTGGTGACACGTCAGTTGCACATTCGGGTTCCACCCACCCGACACACCCAATCCGCTTACCTCAATCGGTCGGGTCTGACCGTCGGACAATTGCACGGTGATCATTTTCAACCCTAGACGACCCTGCGCATCCGTGACCTGCGCGCCCGCCAGCAATTCACACTCGGCAATGCGTTGCACGTCATGACGAGGGTCGATCACAGCGACAACTTTTACCCCTGCGCGGATCAAGTCTTGCGCGGCAAAGTGGCCTTCGTCGTTGTTGGTGAAGATCGCAACGCGCTGACCCGGTGTAACCGCCCAACGGTTTGCATATTCGCGCATCGCACCTGCCAGCATGATGCCCGGTCGATCATTGTTGGCGAACGCGATGGGCCGTTCCGTCGCCCCGGCACACAATACCGAACGTTTGGCGTAAACGCGCCACAGAATCTGCCGCGGCTTGCCCGCTTCGGGCACCGCGAGGTGATCTGACACGCGCTCGAGCGCACCAAAGATGCCATGGTCGTACACACCAAACACAGTGGTGCGTGTCAGCAGGCGGACATTGTCCATCGACGCCAGCTCGCCCAACGTCTGGGCAACCCAATCGGCATTCGATACACCCTCGAACCGGTCACTGTCGGCCAACAAGCGACCGCCCATCTGGCTGTCTTCGTCCGCCAGAATGACTCGTGCCCCGGACCGGGCTGCCGTCAATGCGGCGATCAATCCCGATGGACCCGCCCCGATCACAAGTACATCGCAATGCAGGTAACCTTTGTCGTAGATGTCCGGATCGTCTTCTTGTGACAGACTGCCCAAACCCGCGGCCTTGCGGATCATTGGCTCGTACAGCTTTTCCCAGAACGCTTTGGGCCACATAAAGGTCTTGTAATAAAACCCTGCCGTCAGAAACGGCGACAACCGATCGTTGACCGACATCGCATCAAACGCCAATGAGGGCCAGCGGTTCTGCGATTTCGCGTCAAGCCCATCAAACAGTTCGATCGTCGTCGCGCGCGTGTTCGGTTCCTGCCTGTTGCCCGTCCGCAATTCGACAAGCGCGTTGGGTTCTTCCGAACCCGCAGCCAGAACGCCGCGCGGACGGTGATACTTGAAGGAACGACCAACCAGCCGCACGTCATTGGCAAGAAGGGCCGAAGCCAGCGTGTCGCCCTGATAGCCTTCGTATGACTTCCCATCGAAGGTAAAACGCAGCTTTTTCGAGCGGTCGACCAAGCCCCCTTGCAAGCGATTTTTCTGAGTCATTTCCCGCGCCCCATCTTGCGGGCAACGTCCCGCGCCAGTTCCGTTGCCAGGATTTCATGCGTCAATGTATTGCGGGTAACCACCAGCCAGGACCGGTCCCCCTGTTCATGAAACCAAAGCTCGCGATGCGTGCCCGCAGGGTTGTCCCGCAGGTAGACATAGTCGTGAAATTCGTCTTGCGCCGTTTCTGACTGCCAATCTGGCCGTTCGATCAACGAGGCGTCGCCCAGATAGGTGAACTCGGATGCATCACGCGGGCCAAGCAATGGGTGATTGATAATCATGTCCTGGCTTCCTCAGTGCAGATTCGGTTGCGCGCCTGCGCCTCTTTCGTCAATCATCCGACCGGTTTTGAAGCGGTCGAGGCGATATCCGGTGGCGACCTCATGCGGGCGATCAGTGGCCATCAGATGCGCAAAGCAAAAGCCCGAAGCGGGGGTCGCCTTGAAGCCGCCGTAGCACCAACCCCCATTGAAATAGAGGCCCTCGATGCCCGTGTGATCGATAAAGGGTGATCCGTCCATCGACATGTCCATCACACCGCCCCACATCCGAAGCAGGCGCGTTCGGCCAATCATCGGCATGACAGCCATGCCCCCTTCAACAACATCCTCTACCACCGGCAAATTGCCCCTTTGGGCATAGGTGTTGTAGCCGTCGATATCGCCACCAAACACCAGCCCGCCTTTGTCGGACTGGCTGATGTAAAAATGCCCGGCCCCATAGGTGATTACACCGTCCAAAACAGGCTTTAAACCTTCAGACACAAAAGCCTGCAAAACATGACTTTCGATAGGCAAACGCATTCCCGCCTGCCCCATCACGCGACCAGACGAACCTGCAACGGCAACGCCCACCTTTTTGGCTCCGATGTAACCTCGGGTGGTTTCAACCCCCAGAACTTTGCCGTTTTCGATACGAAACCCGGTGACTTCACAGTTCTGAATGATGTCGACGCCCCGCTGGTCCGCCGCGCGTGCATAGCCCCAGGCCACCCCGTCATGTCGCGCCGTGCCACCACGCCGGTGCAGCAAGCCGCCAAGGATCGGGAACCGCGCGTTGTCAAAATTCAGTAAGGGATACATCGCGCGCACGCCCTCTGCATCCAGGAGTTCGGCGCCGGAGTCAGTGAACATCATCGCGTTGCCCCGACGACGGTAAGCGTCGCGCTGCGAATCCGTGTGACAAAGGTTAAGAATACCGCGTTGGCTGACCATCGCGTTATAGTTCAGGTCCTGTTCAAGGTTTTCCCATAGCTTGAGTGAGAGCTCATAAAACGGCTGGTTGCCGTCCAGCAGGTAGTTGGCCCGGATGATCGTTGTGTTCCGACCGACGTTACCACCACCGATCCAACCTTTTTCCAGGACTGCGATTCTGGCTGCACCATGCTCTTTCGCCAAATAGTAGGCAGTTGCCAGACCGTGACCGCCACCGCCGATAACGATGAAATCATAGTCTGATTGCGGCTCGGGATCTCGCCACGCGGGGCCCCAACCCCTGTGACCATTCAGAACCTGTCGCAAAATAGCGAGAGCCGAATACCGCATCTGGATGTGTTCCTAACTGTCTGTGCACCGGCGCATATTGAGGCAGGCGAATGGCCGCGTCAGTGCTTATTCCGTCATGCACTTTAACAAGAGCGACAAATTGCAGACGAGTATGTGACTGTTCTGATGAGATGTGAATGCAAGAAGCCCTTTGTTTTTCTCAGAAGCGGGAAACTATCGAGTTGAAAATCTACCAAACCGTTCATGCCCCAGATAACGCTTAGCGGATCGTTTGCCTGACCTGCTTTACGTTTCAAACTCCGGATTTCCGCACGTTTGCGGCGAAACAGTATCCGATTCCATGAACCGTCTTGATAAATGTCGGCTGGGTCGGGTCGGGTTCGATTTTTTTGCGAAGCCGTAATACGTGGACGTCAATTGTGCGGTCGCCGACTACGGTCTCGCGCCCCCGCGCCTTGTCCAGCAACTGATCGCGTGAAAAAACCATATGCGGGCTTGTGACAAAAGCTTGCAATACGTCAAACTCAGTCGTTGTCAGGGGCGTTTGCTGTCCA
The DNA here is from genome assembly GCF_013110855.1 of Ruegeria sp. HKCCD4884. Taxonomy (NCBI): domain Bacteria; kingdom Pseudomonadati; phylum Pseudomonadota; class Alphaproteobacteria; order Rhodobacterales; family Roseobacteraceae; genus Ruegeria; species Ruegeria sp. HKCCD4884. Next base: position 101,569 of record NZ_WVRJ01000014.1, on the reverse strand, counting down.
CTATCTTTGGAGGTCAGCGTCCGTTCATGAGGGTTCAAAACCCAATTACCGAATGTGATTAGCGCAGATTCAGACCCGTTTTCAGAGGTTTCGCTCTCTTCAGTTCGGCTTCTTCGCAGTACGGTTCTGATACGCGCCAGAACCTCACGTGCTTCAAAGGGTTTGGTGATGTAATCGTCGGCCCCGAATTCCAGGCCGACAACCCGATCAAATATGTCATCGCGGCCCGACAAAACGATAATCGGGATATTGGATTCAACGCGAAGCTCACGCGTAATGTCAAAGCCATTGCGCCCCGGCAAGCCGATATCCAGCAGGATCAGATCCACGCCCCCATGGGCCAGAACCGCATCCATTGCAGTGCCGTCCGCCGCGCATGTGACCTGGCAACCCTGTTTCTCAAGATACCTCTGCAAGAACGAGGTGATCTGTGGATCATCATCAACAACAAGAATATGTTCTTTGACCATAAGGGTTTCCGGGCGGGCGTTACTGGCTGGCGCAGACCTGTTGTAACCGCGCGCGCTTGGATCGTGCAAGCCGCGAGCGGTAACAGTTTTCAGCATAACGTGCGACATCAGAACCTTAGAAAGCCCAGCCCCTGCCCTGGGGACATTGTTTCGGTTTCGGCCGGGATGACCGCCAAGCCGTCGGCCTGCGCCAGCAACGCGACCCGCCCGCTATAGGACGGGGCCATCAGCCGCAGGCGCGGCGCGCCATCTGCCGAAAAGCCTTCGATCTGGACCGGTCGGTATTCTTGCCGGCCAGCGCGGCGTTGCAGCGGTTCCGCCAGAACCGCTTGTTCCGGCACTTGAGGTGCGCGATGCAATCCGGCTCGTCTTGCCATCATTTGCGATCCGATAATTTGCCAGGTCACATAGGCCGACACTGGATTGCCTGGCAACCCGACATAAAGAGCATCCCCGCGCCGTCCGAACATGATCGGTTTGCCGGGCTTCATCGCAACCTTCATCACTTCGGTCCGGCCGCCGATCGCCTCAAACAAGCGTGGCATGTGGTCTTCATCCCCAACCGAAACACCGCCGGTCGTGATGATCAGATCAGATGTCTCACACGCATCACGCAAAACCTGCTCCAACAAGGCCGGGTCATCTTCGACCGGGCCCTTATCGGTCAAATCGATCCAGGGCTTGTCCAACAACGCCCGTAGCATATAGCGGTTCGAGTTGTAGATCTGACCGGGCCCGAGATCGTCACCCGGCTGTTTCAACTCGCTTCCCGTTGAAAAGATCGTAACCTTCAGCTTGCGCACCACATTCACCGCACCATACCCGGCAGAGGCCAGGGCTGCGGCTTCTCGTGCAGTAATCTCGCATCCCCGACGCAGGATCGGGGCGCCTGCCTTCAGATCTTCGCCCACCCTGCGGATATGCTGCCCCGGTTTCGGCCGGCGGGCGAACCGGATGCCGTTCTCTGTGACGTCGCAATCTTCCTGCATCAACACCGCGTCGAAATCGCTTGGAACCGGCGCACCGGTGAAGATACGCAAGGCACTGCCCAGCGGGGCCGAATGCGCACCGCTGTCTCCCGCTGCAATGCGCCCGCCAACCGGCAAATCGAACAGCGGATCGTCGCCCAGATCATGAGTCCGAACCGCATAGCCGTCCATTGCCGAATTATCGAAGGCTGGCATGTCGACCTTGCTGGTGCAGTCCTCTGCCAGCACCCGTCCGATCGCTTGGATCAACGGTAATGTTTCCGTGTCGGTCAACGGATCAGAGACGGCCAAGCCGCGATTCAGTGCCTGCTCGACGGACAGGTACATATGAGCGTGGCGGTCACAAGCGCATCCATCAGCCATTTTGGTTCTCCAATTGTTCGAACAGCGCTTCAAATCCAGCCTGCTCAGCCTCACCGAGCTTGGGCAGATAGGCGCGCGCTTCTTCCAGGTTCGAGTTGGGATCGCCAACAACCAGCAGCATCACCATTCCGTGTCGGCCATGCACGCGGCAGCGAATACCATAGACGCCCTCTTTCTCGAAGGTCAGGTCCATCTCGGGCTTGCCCCTGATCTCGAAACTACGGGCTCCGACGGGGATCATTCGGATAATCGACGTTACCGTGTGACGCCCGGTCGACCCCTTGAAACGCACGGTTGCACCGGCGGGTACACGCAACAGGTTCGGCTCAAACCGAAAGGTATGCGCCGGGGTATCGGCGTTCAAATCGATGATCTGATGCACAACGGCAACCTCGGGAACATCCTCGGCCTGCGCGACAGGAGCAAATGCCAATGCCAATGCCAATATCGCTGCACATGGTTTCAGCGAAAGTGTCATCTGTCCCTCCGGGTTCAGGCCGCCCGTGAAGGTTCCCCCAACAAATCGGCCAGCGCGCTTATCATCACCGGCCATTCGGCGCGGTGGTCTTCGTCGCGCAACTCGGCCAGCAATTGGCGACCAATGGACATCACCGCAGGGGCGTCGTCTTTGACATAGGTCAGGATTCGCTGCTCGGGGTTGGCCAGAAGGAACGGCACAATGGCAGCGCCTGCCTGATCCGGTGCTGTCACCGACAAAAGACGCATCGCTGCTTGCCGTACCGGGGCCGAGATGTCATCCAGCAGGCTACGCGCCACGTCCGGGGTGCCATCCCATTGGGTTAGGACGTGCATGGCGTCGATACGAAAGGCAGTATCTCCGGTTTTTATCATCGCCCGCAACTTACCTCTCAGCGCGTCTTGCGGTGGCAGATCGGCCTTTTGCAGCAATTTCAACGCTTGCAGTGAAAGGGTGGAATCTGTGTGCGAAAGCCCCTGAGTGATCAGGTCGACCAGTTGCGCTTCGCCCAGCTCTAGCCCGTTGCGCACAATTGAAACGCCAAGCGCTGCAAAGGCGTGTTGTGCTATGTCGGTTTCGGGGTCCTTGGCAATCTGAGCAAGCATGATCTGCATCCCGCGAATTTCGCCCAACAGGCGGATGGCAGACATGCGAGTTTCCCTTTCTAACGCCTCGGCATCGTCGTCCAACGCCACGCGACGGCGTTTGGGATGACGGGTCGCCTTGGCCAACAGAGCTTGTTCGCGCGGGCTAAGCGGCTGGACGTCGTCTTCCGCGGCCTCTTGTGTCATTTCAGCAGCAATAGCATCATGACCCAAGATCGCACCGAGGCTGGATGTCGGGCCATTCTCACCGCCTTCTGACACATCAAGACCCGCGTCTTGCAACGCAGCGATGTCGGTTAGCGGAGCGTCTTTTTCTTCCTCTTCTATTGCAACCGGCATAGGCGCCAATGCGTAGGACAACAGCAACTCGCGTCCCTGTTGTTGATTTACATGCGGGCGATCCATGTCAGTAACGATCAAGGCAAGAGACGCCACAGCCTTGAGCCGAACGGACCGGAAGGGCGAGCGACATGCACGCTGCAACCATTCAGCCGCTTCGCGCAGGGGCGAAGTCGCAAGAGCATCCACGATAGCCCATTGCAGGCGCTCAGCCTTGAGGTCATCGCTTTCAACAGAAAAAAGCGCATTCAGGCGATCCGCCACCAAAGTCGGCGCCAAAGCTGACAACAGGCCCAACGCCTGCGCCGAGACCTCGGGCTGTTGACCGGTGGCAAGGAAGTCCAGCACTTGCCAGCGCAAGTCTTCCTGATCCGCGATAGGCTGGCTACGATCCAGTCGATCGATCAGCGCCATTTGAACCTTGGCGCCGGGGTCACGCATCATACGATCCAGCAGTTCGGGTTCCGACAAACCGGACTGATTGAGCGCGGCAATCCGAATTTCTTCCACAGAGTCCGTCAATGCCTGCTCGACCAGAACCGGATCGTTGGGCATCAGTGCCTCATAGGCAATCAAACGAACAGCGCCATCCTTATCATTCAAAGCCTTGCGCAGAAGACCTTCGGCTTCTTCACCACCAATCGTCGCCAGGGTACGTAGGGCGCGGTGGCGCAAGCGGCGGTTTGAAGACTGTGTGAAAACGCCCAGAGTTGGCACGGCTGGTACGCCAATCCGTCCCAAAGCCTCGCAGGCAACATCGCCCAACTCCTGCCCATCTTCGTCCATCAAGGCTACGACAATGGGTTCAATCGCGGCTGCATCTCCCATCTGGCCCAACGCCTTGATGGCTGCGATTTGGGTGTCCAGCCAGTCGTCCCACTCATCCTGATGCAGCTCGTCTTCGTCCCACGTGATCTCGTCGCCTCGTCCGGTTACGAGCGTACGCAGATAGGGCGCGGCATCCGCTGCCATCAACTCGGCCAGAGCGGTAACGCAGGCCAGTTTGACCTCACCACACGGGTCGTGGATCAGGTTTTCAAGCAATTGCGGGGCTGCTTCTTTCACACCCAATGCCCCTAAGGCTTGGGCGGCATCCTGTCGGACGTCCTCATCGTCGTCCAGCAGTGCTTCGATCAGGGCCGGGCTATTGCTGGCGCCTATGGTGGTCAGGGCCTGAATCGCGCGCAGGCGAATAACGTCATATTCGGATTTTGCATATTCGGAAAACAGGCCGGTGGCCTCGTCTCTCAGGGCGGTATTGGTCTGAATGTTCATATCAAGCTGCCATGTTTGTGTTGGGAAGGTTGGGAAGTGGAAGGCAGGTTTCCCAACCGATACCTGCCTTCCAGGTGGTCCCTTCTGCAGTGGGACCGAACCAGAGGGGCGGCATGGCGTCCGCCCCCCGGTATGCTGTCATCAGGCGATGTCACGCGGTGCAAAGGACATCGTGCGGAACGACGTTTTGTAGGGGCTGGGCCCCAGTTTGCGGACTTTGGCAACACCCATCTTGTAGTTGTAGTTGCCGCTGATCCAGTCGACGATCCGGCCCTCAAGCGCGTTTGCGGGCTGCTGCATGTGCAGGAAGTCCATGTAGACCACGCTTTTCTTGATGGCGGGCGTGACCATGGCCACGGCGGTGATCGCCGCTTTGGTCAGCTCGATATGCCCGTTCTCCATCAGCTTCGAGAACTGGAAGTCATCGCCTTCCACACCCAGCAGCGTGTGTTTGTTGCCCGGAACGCGTTCCGAATACACCATCACATAGTCGCCGCTTTCGATGCCGCGCTCAGCCGCATCGTCGGGATGGATTTCGACCCAGTTTTCCGGCCAGCGCTGCACGATATACGGGCGACGGCGGTCGTCAAAACCGGATTGCCAACGCTCGTTGATCCGACCCGAGGTGGCCCAAAGCTCGCCTTCTTCCTTGTTCGGGCTGAGCCATTCCCAATAGTCCGAGAACAGGTTCCAGGGCGATTTCTGGATGTTGCACTTGCCGGTCTGGCTGTTGAAATGCGTCAGCTTTTTGTTGAACACATCCGCACCTGCCGCTCCGGTATCGGGCAACGTGCGGGTTGTGTCGTGCAAGCGCTTGGTTTCAATCAGCGTGACGCCATCGGCATCCAGCATGACCGGGCATTGTACACCATCGGTGCCGAATTCACGGACCTTCTGGTGCAGGCCTTTGCCCTCTTTCTTGGCCAAACGGTAAACAGCGTGGAAATCCTTGCGCGACCCTCGGGTAAAGCGCACGGCCTCTTCCGCTACCTCGTTCGAGTTCTGCCAGTCGAACCCGTCAAAGCCCATCCGCTGCGCCAGTTGCCCAACAATCCACCAGTCAGGTTTCGCTGAACCGGGCGCATCATAGAACTTCTGATACAGACGCAGGCGGCGTTCGCCATTGGCACGCAGAAAGTCCTCTTCACCCCAGGTCGCTGCGGGGAACACGATGTCGGCATAGCGGTTGCCGATTGGGTCCTGCAGATAGATGTCCTGGTTGATCACCACCATGCCACCGCTGTCGGCGCGGGCCTTCAGCGTGTCGATCATCTCTTGCTTGTCGAAAGAGGCGATCTGGTGCGGGTTGCGGACAGTGAGTTCTTCGAACTTGTCAGCCAGCTGCTGGCTGCCGCACATGGACTGGATCCAGGTGGTGCCAATCACGTGGGCCATACGGGTATGGCCTGCGATCAGATACCGGTCAGTATCCATGGCACGGCGACGACGACCCGGCAGTTTCTCAGGCGATTTGTTGCGCGGGTATTTCCCGCCCTTCACGCCGCCCCGCTGGTGGCCACCGGCCCGGCCAATGACCTGACCCGGACGTCCGCCACACCCACAGATGATACCCAGAGCGGAGATCGCCTGCGTGTTGCCGGTATTGTTGGACCAATAGAACCCTTTCTCGATCATGATCGAGGTTTTCGGGGGCGAACCGTCCTCTTTAGGTTTGGCGAGCCATTCGGCGGCAGTGTAAATCTTCTGCACGTCGATCTCGGCCATGGCCGCAGCGGTCTCAGGCGCGAATTCGTCCTGCGACAGCAGCCACTCTTTCCAGTCTTCAAAGCCCTTGGTCTGGAACTTGCCCCAGGTTGTCCGCCACTGCCATGGCGTGTTCCGGGTGCCCTGACCAAAGCCGGATGAGCTTTCCCATTTGTTGTTGACCCATTTCTTGATCCAGTCGCTGTCTTCCCAGCCATTTTCCACGATGACACGGGCAATGGCATTGACGACAAGCAGGTCAGTGCCCGGCAGAACGTCGATATGCAGACCGCCCATTTTCTCGGCATGGGCAACACCGGCAGACCGGCGTGGGATCAGATAAATCTCCTTCTGACCGTTCTGCATCCCCTTCATCATCCATTGGGTATAGAGGATGGTCTTGGTCTCATACGGGTCGGTGCCGCAAACCAGCAAGGTTTCCGCATCGCGCCAGTCCTCATAGGAGGGGCCAAAGTTGTCAAAGCCCGCATCCCTGAAACCGGGGGTCGAGGTCACATCGGACGGCGTGTCGTGGAAAGTGAAGTTGGCGGTGTTGATATGGCGCAGCGCGTATTTCGAGATCGCATAGGTGTTCTCGATATACTGATAGCTGAAGGTTTTCACGCCATAAGCGTTGGTGCCGTGCTTGGCGATGACGTGGTTGCCCACCTCGGCCGCCACATCCAGCGCCAGATCCCACGGAACTGGCATCAATGTTCCATAGATCCGCATCAGCGGTGTCTTCAGACGGTCGCGTGTCGGTGTCTGCGGGTTATAGCATTTCTGCGCGATACACCCGCCTCGCAAGGAACTGTCGCCGTCAGTGTTGACGTATTGCGTGTCCTTGTCAGGAATGATCACCACATGGTGCGGCTGGCCTTTGTGCAGCACGATATTGTGCTGGTTCGGCGCAACCCAGGCACCCAGAGGTGCAACAGGGAAATCCTCGCCAAACGCGTTTTCGTCCGCAGTTGGGCCACCGGGTTCGGCCGTCACGGGCCAGCGGTAGACTTTGTAACCACAGGCCACGATGCAGTAATCGCAGGCGGTCGAGATGACCTCGGCGCCTTTAGGCGGCAGCGGGACGTTGGTTTCGGGTACGTAATACGGGGTTGCCATGATACCGTCTCCCCTTATGCAATCAGGTTGTCGTAGCGGCCGTAGATCAGGCCGAACATGCCAACGGCGTAGATGTCATCACCGTCCAGTTCCAAAAGAACCTGCGGCAAAGACTGGTAGGCTTGCCCCGAAACGAGGATGCCGTGCCGTGTCACGTCATAGGTGGACAGGTGCAGCGGGCATGGGCCCAGCACCTTATGTTCAGGCTTGTAGCTGTCGTACATCGACCCGCCCTGGTGGGTGCAGGTGAGGTTGAAAGCCACAACATCCTTTTGCGGACCGATGCCACCGCCGCTTTCCACGCCGGTCTTGACCAGGATCGAGTCCGAATAATCGCCCTCATCCGGGTAGTAAAACTCGACCGGAACATCCTGTTCCAGCTCGGACAGTTTGCCGATCAGCTTGCGCGGATAAGTGGACACAAGGGCGGGAACCTGTTCGGCCTGACCGTGGCGGGTGGGCATGGCCACCATCACGGCAAAGGTCGTGGCCCCTGAGGCGAACAGGAACTGGCGGCGGTTCACGGTGCAGGCCTTTTTGGCCTCGCCGGAACAGCTGCATCCGGTCGCGTTATGATCTGTCATGACGCTTACTCCTCTGCTGCCGCAGGAAGCGGCTGGTAATCCGGCAGATCAGGTTCTTCGACCAGGATCTCGTCACCGGACAGGGATTTCAGGAAGGCCACCAGATCCGCCTTTTCCTGATCATTCAGGCCAAGGGGTTGGATCAGCTGGGTTTTGTTGGCCGAGAACTCATTCTCGCCACCGCCCTGGTTGTAGAATTCGACCACATCCTCAAGCGTCTCTAACATGCCATTGTGCATGTAAGGTTCGGTATAGAGGGTGTAGCGCAGGCTTGGTGTTCGGAACTTGCCCTTGTCAGCCTTTTCCTTGGTGCGGAAATAAAAGCCGGGGTCGTCCTTGGTGTGGCGATACATCTCTTCGGTCGAGCCTTTGGCATAAAGCTCATACCGGAAGGTGACTTGAGCCAAACCATCATCCTGCCAACCGTCATAGGGGGGCACGCCGGTGTTGTAATATTTCTCATCCGACAGCAGCGCACCGTTGTGGCATTCGGAACATTGCGCCTTGCCAGTGAACAACTCCAACCCGCGCTTTTGCTCGTCCGTCAGTGCCGCATCATCCCCGCGCAGATAATTGTCGAAGGGCGTGTCGGTCTGAACAATGGTGCGCTCAAACGCGGCGATGGCGCGCCATGCGTTCGAGATACGCGGCCATTGATCGCCAAAGACATCATTGAACCGTTCGACATATTCAGGAACGAAGGCCAAACGCGCCTCCATCATGTCGGCCTCGCCATTGCCGGCGACTGCACCGCCTGCGGCGGATTTCGCTTGGCTCTCAAGGCTTTTGGACGAACCCGCCCAGAACAGTTTCCCATAGTAAGCCGAGTTCACAACGGTCTGGCTGTTGCGCCAGTGGGTTGTACCCGGATAGCCAAACGAGATCGGTGCCTCGACATCCCAGCCCACTTCGGGCAGGTGACAGGCTGAACACGGGGTCGATGGGTTACCGCCCAAACGCGGGTCGAAGAACAGCATTTTGCCCAGTTCGATCTTGGCGTCGGTTTGCGGGTTGTCCAGCGGGATGGGTGGTTCACCCAGCGCTACCAGTGGCGCATCCGGGTCGGGGTCTGCCCCGCCGATACCGGCCTCAATCTCCATACTGGTTTCCGCGATGGCCTGCGAACCAAGGACGGCAAACAGGGCAGCGGTGGCGATTGTGCCTGAAAGGTAAGACTTAAGGTCTTTCATGGGTCCACTCCTCAGTTTGTTGCGTCTTGCCAGTTTTCGATCGGCGCATAGTCCGTATCGATCTCTTCGGCGACGAATTCGGGGCCGGTCAGTGGCTCGCCGGACAATGCCTTGAGGAAGGCCACCAGTTGTGCTTGCTCGGTCTCGTTCAGGTTCAGCGGTTTGATGCGCGGATCCTTGTTTTCGTCGTCACCGCCACCGGCGTTGTAGAAAGCGACCACATCCTCCAGCGTCGCGATTGAGCCGTTATGCATATACGGTGCCGTATAGGTCAGCTCGCGCAGCGTTGGGGTCATGAAGGTGCCGAACGTGTTAGCGGTGTGGGTGCGGATATATGCACCAGGATCGGCGCGCAGGTTCATGTAGTTCTCGACGCCGAGGAACTTCATCATGGTCACGAAAGTGATGTGACGTTCCGGAGTTGCCCAGATATCGGGATTGTCGCCAACACCGATATTGTGCGGCAGGTCATCGGTGAACCGCTCACCCGAGTGGCACGAGTTACAGCCGCTTGCGTTGAACAACTCGTACCCCGCTTTGGCCTCATCCGACATCTCACCCGAGTCGAAAGGTGCCCCGCGCGAAATCAGCGTTTTCAGGTATTCCGGGATCGCATTGCGGACACCGCCGTTCGAAGGTTCGCCAAATCCGGCGGCTTCGAACATCTCGACGTAGACCGGGTCCTGCTTGATGCGTTCCTGCATGAGACGCATGTCCATATTCATCGAGTATGTCTCGGTGATGCTTTCGCGGGTCACGTCGTTGAGGTTGGTGCCTATGCGACCGTCGTGGAACCACGCTGCGCGCTTGGCGCTGTTGATCAGCGTCGGCACGTTGCGGAAATGCAGGCTGCCCGCATATGCGTCTGACAGCGCTTGTCCGTCGGTGAACCCGTTTTCCGGCTGGTGGCAGCTGGCACAAGACAGCTCGGTGTCGCCAGACAGTCGCGGATCAAAAAACAGTCGCTTGCCAAGGGCCGCCTTGGCTGGGTCGAACTCTATGGCTTCTACCGGGCCCGGCTCATCCGCCTGGGCCTGGTGAACCGGGAACGCGACGCCCATCGTCAGCAGCGAAACTGTCGATAGCGCCGAGAACCATGTTCTGGCTTTGGTCATCATCTAAAAGCCCCTTTTTCGCTATTCCGATCTCTCGGCGTGGCCAAGGACCGGCTAAGCAAATACTAAGGAGCAGTTGTTTCGTGAGAATTTGAGCTTTGTTAAACTATGAGAAGAGATGTTAAATTATGTTACAAGCTCAGGTCATTTGAGATCGGATGATCCGGGCAAGCGACTGAACTTCCAGTGGTTTTTGAACCATGATGGGCGAGGCTCCGGCAACCGTTACCTCGGCATCGTCGAAATAACTGCTGATCAAAATCGCAGGCAAATCAGACCGCACCGCGCGTACGGATTCGATCAGATCTGTACCCCGAAGGCCAGGCATCATCAGGTCGCTGATCAGGATGTCATAGCCGTCGGGGTTCTCGCGAAACGCATCACGCGCTTTTAGCGGATCGGAATACGCCTCGACCCGATAGCCATATCTCGTCAGCAATCGACGGGTCACGTAGAGGATGTTCTCATCATCGTCGACCAACAGGACATGTTCGTCACCGGCTACGGCCTCGACCTCGGCCTGATCTTCAAGGCTGAGCGCAGGCATCAACGGATAGTACAGGCTGAAACAGGTGCCTTTGCCAGGCTCAGAATGCAGTTCAACACGACCATGGCATTCCTCAACCGTGTTGTGCACGATGGTCAGGCCCAGACCGGTGCCTTTGCCAACAGGCTTCGTGGAAAAAAAGGGTTGGAATACCTGTTCCTGCAGGTCCTGGGCAATGCCCGGTCCCGTGTCACTGACATCCAGACGGATTACGCCGATGGCGCCGTCTGGCAGGTCATCCAGCGCATCCTTTTCGGCCAAGCCTATGCGCAACACGACTTCGCCGGGCTGATCGCCGATAGCTTCAAACGCATTGTGACACAGGTTCAAAAGAGTCTGGAAGAACAGGGTGCCATCAAAATCGGAAAAAGCAGTTTCGATTTCTACATCGAAGCGCGTTTGGACACTGGGTGGCGCAGACACCCGAATAAGGTCCAGTGCTTCCTGGGTGGCTTTCACCATATCGCCACGTCGCGGGTTACGTGGTCTTTGCCGGGCGAATGTCAACATCTTGCGGACCAACGCTTGCGCGCGGCGCGCAGCGATTCGAATATGGTTGACCGAGGTCTGGATATCGTCATTCCCTTCCGCATCCAGTTCGATCAAATCGGCATTCCCGGTGATACTCATCAACACGTTGTTGAAATCATGCGCAACCGAGCCTGCCAGAATGCCCACTGCTTCCATTTTCTGCACTTGGGCAAATTGCTCATGCGTGCGCCGGGTTTCGGTGATGTCTTCGCCAATCCCAATGTAGTGGGTAACTTTGCCGTTTTGATCGACCAAAGGAAAAATCGCGGTCGACACCCAGAAATGATTGCCGTCTTTGCTGAGGTTCCGAAAGATGCCGTACCAGCTTTGCCCACGTTGCAGTTTCTGCCTTAGATCGGTGTAAACCCCCTGCCCCGAATGTCCTGATTGCAGCATTTTGGGGGTGCGCCCATAGATCTCGTCGGCTTCGTATCCGCTGAGATCAAAGAACTTGCGATTGGCATATTCGATCTTCAGTTCCGTGTCCGTGATTATGATCGAGGCCGGGCTTTGCTCGACTGCCCGTGCAAGTTTGCGCTCGGCCAGTTCCACTTGTTCACGCAACTCCAATTCGGCTTTCAGACGACGATTGGTGCGTAGGATATTGGCGATAAGCAACGTGGTCAGGATCGCGATCACGCCGACAACAACAATCAAGCCAACCAGCAGGACAGAAAAACGCCGCACCAGCTGTTCCCCTTCCGAGAACGCCTGCACCATATCTGACAAGCTTTGATCCCGCTCGGTGATCCAAAGCGCCTCGAGCTGGGACAGCGCTTCTAGTGCGTCGCTGTCATCGACCCGCACCAGAGCATCTATTTCTTCGGCACGCAGGCCGTCGGCTATGCCCGCTTCGATCTTGGGAATATTCCCAATATACTCGCGCGCCACCTTTTCGATCCGCTGCAACGCATCCAGTTCGATCTGCGAAGGGGCAGCATTTCGATAGGTCTCAATCGTTGTAAGCAGGTTCTGCGACTGCGTTTGCAAGATCGGACTGTATTCGGCGTCAAGCCGCAAGACGTAGTTCTTGAAGTTGTGGATCAGCCCGCCATACCCAAAATATCCCCGGATTTCCGATATCCAATATCCGCGTGGGGTCGTCTCGACAGAATAACCCTGCCAAACCTTTCGCATCTCGCCGATACGGTCTGTTGTTTCTCGGGACATGTACAAAAATACCGAGAGTATAAATGCTAGCGCGACACCCATCGCGATGGCCACACCAAGCGGTGCGGTCAAAGATTTTTCTGGTGGGGCACCTTTGGTTGTCGCGGGTTGGCTCATTGTGAACACCATTGTTCCTCCGACCTGATCCTTGCCGTTTGGACTTACCCTTGGTACCCGGACGACACACTTTTTGCGAAGCGCTTTAAACGCGGCAAATCGTGCCTTCTTTGGGATATGCGGATTTGCTCAGACAATCTTGGCTGAGTGCCAGACGTTTTTGACCGTCATGTAATTCTCAAGCCCTTCGGTTCCGCCCTCACGGCCGGACCCGCTGGACTTGACCCCTCCGAAGGGTGTTTCCGGCATCGACGCTTCAAGAGTGTTAATCGACAGGTTGCCAACCTCAACCTCATCGACAAGTCGGTCGATGTAGTCTGCCCTGTTGGTAAAGGCGTATCCGGCCAGGCCATAGGGAACAGAATTTGCCTGTTCGATCGCTTCGTCCAACGACGATACAGGGTTGATGACGGCCACTGGACCAAATGGTTCTTCCTGCATGATCCGCGCAGTCTCAGGAACGTTCAACAAGACCGTAGGTTGGAAGAAGTAACCTTGGTTTCCCAAAGGCGCGCCTCCTGTGGCGACAATCGCGCCTTTGGCGCGCGCGTCTTCGACCAATTCACTCAGCGCGGGCACGCGTCGGTCGTTGGCAAGTGGGCCCATTTCGACCTCAGCATCCAAACCGTTACCAACAACGGTGTCAGCAGCCCGCTGCACAAAATCACGAGCATATGACTCAAAAATGCTTTGATGCACAAAGAAGCGAGTGGGCGAAGTACAGACCTGCCCCGCGTTGCGCATCTTGCGCACCGCGCCAGAGATGGCCGCAGCTTGTACGTCCGTGTCTTCGCACACAATGACCGGTGCATGCCCGCCCAACTCCATCAGAACGCGTGTGTCACTTTGCGCTGCCAGAGCGGTCAGGTGTCGCCCAACGGTTGTAGATCCGGTAAAAGCCACAAGGCGTACCGGATCCTGAGGGATCAGATGCCCGGAAATTTCCGCCGGTTCCCCAAATACCAAATTCAGAACACCCGGCGGTAACCCGGCATCTTCGAACGCCTTGGCGATATGTAAGGCCCCTGCGGGGGTTTCTTCTGCGGCTTTCAAAATCACCGAACACCCCGAAGCCAATGCACCGGCGATTTTCCGGGCCGGTTGGCTCATGGGAAAATTCCACGGTGAAAACGCGGCGACAACGCCAATTGGCTGGTGATGTACGGCGAATTTGTGACCCCAGGCCGCCGGAATGATACGCCCATAGGTTCGCATGGCCTCGCCCGCGTCCCATTCAAAGAACTCAGCGCCTCGGATCACTTCAAGTCGGGCTTGCTTGAAGGGTTTGCCATGCTCCAGGGTCATTGAATGCGCAATCACGTCGATGCGTTCGCGCATCAGGGCCGCAGCACGCAGGATTGTATCCGCGCGTTCGCGAGGAGACGTTCGGCTCCAGACGCGGAAGCCTTTGACAGCAGCTTCCAGCGCATCGTCCAGATCCTTGACCGACGCGCAGGGCAGCCGTCCAAGCTCTTCTTCGGTCGCCGGGTTAATCACCGGGATGTCACGTCCGGTCTTTCGCCACGCGCCATCTATGAACAGTTTAAGCTCTGGATACATGAAGCTGACACCTCTTCTTGCCTTGTTTTCAAATCGCGCGACGCCTCGTATTACATCAAGTGAATTGAACAAATACGGGTATCACTTTGGCGAATAGCTGATCGGTTTACCCTGCGCCGCCCTGTGCAATGCTGTCTTAAAGGCCCGGCCGGCGGGCGACAGATCATCGTCTGCTCGGAAAGACACACCAATCGGCCCCTGCCCGAACGGAACCGCCCAGGCCAGCTGGGCAAGGTGCCCGTTTTCGACATCCTGCGCGACGACTTCTGCGGGCATAAGGCCGATCAAGTCGCGTGATTGCAACAGCGCACGGTTCGTCAGATATGACACCGACTCGATCAAAACTGGCGGCACATATTGCTGCTGGCCAACAAAGAAATGATCGACCTGACGCCGCAACGTGGTCTCTTGCGGTGGAAGTATCCAGCCGAATGGTTTGGTTTGGGCAAATGTCACGTCGTCCCGACCGGCCAGCGGGTGCTGCGGACCAACAATGGCCAATATTCGATCCTCAAACAGTTTTTCCTGCCGGATCTTGTCGCGATGCCGATGCGAGGGCAGACGGCCCACAACCATGTCGATCTCGCCCGACAGCAGCCGGGGCATAAGGACCTCGTTGGTGCCTTCGCTGATCTTGACCGCCACATTCGGGCGGTCTTCCAGCAGCAGTTCAATGGCCGCAGGCAAAAGACTGGTCGACGCTGCAAGCAACGTGCCAACCACAACGCGACCCGAATTCCCTTCGTTTAGGTCATCAAGTTCCTGCGCAGCGTTCGAAACCTGGGCAAAGATCAGCTTCCCATGACGGATCAGGGTCTCTCCGAAAACAGTTGGGACCACCCCACGATTGGTGCGCGTGAACAGTTTAACCTCGAAGTCCAGCTCAAGATCCTGAATCATCTTGGTGGCAGCGGGTTGAGAGATTCCCAACTCGCGCGCAGCATTCTGGATGTTTCCATGCGCACCCACCGCGACCAGCAGACGCAGTTGGCGCAGCTTCAGCCGGGTCAACGCACGATCCACGATGCGGGAATGACGCCCGACCATGGCTAGAGAACAATCGGTTTGCAAAGCTGATCCAGCTTGGACAGCACGCTCATCGCCGCAAGCGCCGAGCTTCGCGGATTGTCGGGCAGAGCTGTGCCACTGATCCGAAACTGAAAGGTGCCAAAGTCGCCTTCGGCCTCGACCTCGTGAATGTTCTTCTCGATTGTCGGGTCGGCGATCAGACGAACCTGTGTTTCATCAAACCCAACACCCGCCAATGCAACGGCAGCTGCGACATTGGCATTCTTGGGATAGGCCAGCGCTGCTTCTCGGGCGGAACCCTGAAAATGCGTTTCGGCCTTGCTGATTTTGCCTAAATCAAGGGATTGCTCAGCAAGCGACCCTTTCCACCCCGCAGGTGGTTTGCGCCCCACATAGGTAACGGACTTGAGCGGACCAACTGCAGCAGCCCTGAGGCAGTCCAACCCGCCAATGGCGCCACTAGCCAAATGCAAGCGGCCCCCACCTTGTCGCGCGGCCCTGTCCAACCGGTCGGCAACCTGCTGATCCGCCAGCGCCCCGACTGAGACACTGATTATATCGGTACCCCGTGCCAGAATGTCTGGCCCCAAACCGGCCAAAGCCTCGTGCCCTGCGCAGTCGAGAACCATATCAACACCATCCGGCAGATCCTCAACCGAGCCGACTGACAGGGGCGATTTTGAATCGACACGATGCGGCCTGACCATAATGGCCGCCAACTCGTGCCCATGTTCTGGCAAGGCGTGCTGAACAAATTGCGCTATTGCGCCGGTTCCGATGACTGCAATTTTCATGCCTGAACCCTAGACCAGCGTTGAAAAAACCTGAATTGGTAAGTTTGTGATATAAAAATTTCCGATAGCCATTTCCCTGAAATTGCTCTGGATCGACTGTCGCGTTGTGCTTTTCATAAGCTCAAAGCCACTGGGACTGCGCTAAAAATGAAATACTCAAAACACGACGCCAAAGCCTACGCTCGCGAAAACATGACGGGGATCTGGGCCGCGGCATTGAATCCATTCATCGAAGACCTGACGCTGGACGAGGATGGACTGCGCGCCAACATCCGCCATTGGATCGACGATCTGGACATTCAGGGCCTGTTCATTGCCGGAAAACAGGGCGAGTTCTTTTCGATGAGCCTTGAGGAACGCAAGCGGAACTTCGAAATTGCCGTCGAAGAATGCGCAGGCAAGGCCGGCGTGATTGTCTCGGTCTCAGATCAGAACATGAATACAGCGTTGGAGCTGGCGCATCATGCGCAGAATTGCGGAGCGGACTACATCGTGCTGCACGCGCCGGTTCTGAGCTTTGTGCAGGATCGCGGTGAGGTTTTGTATCAGTATTACAAACGCTTTTGTGACGAACTGGACATCGGCATCGCCATGTGGAGCCACCCTGACAGCGGTTATCTGATGCAGCCTGAAGAATGCGCGCGCATAGCGGACTTGCCGAATATCGTGGCCATCAAATACTCGGTCCCACGCGAGATGTATGTGAAACTGACACATATGGTCGGAGACAAGATCCATGTCTCGACCTCGGCCGAGCATGAATGGCTGGACAATATCCTGGAACTCGACTGGAAGCTCTATCTCTGTTCCTCCCCGCCTTATCAGCTGCAAAGCAAGGTCGATCAGCGGATGAACGAATACACGCAACTGGCCTTTGCCGGAGAGGCGGATGAAGCGCGACGTGTGTTTGACAGCCTGAACCCGGTTCGGGATGCCATGAAACGCGCGCGTCCGGCGGGCAAGCCCACCGCATTTGGAAAATATTGGCAGGAGTTACTGGGTCAGGTCGGTGGCCATGTGCGTCCACCGATGCTGGAACTAACCGAGGCTGAAAAGACGATCATTCGCAAAGCCTTCGACGAATGCGGCCTGCGCGTCTAAAACGGTTACGCGCTGAGCTTTATAAAGAAATCTGATAGCTAGATGCTGATAATTTCTTTGCTGTTATGGAAAAACGCGCCAAACTTTCGGGGATAGGGAGTGGGACATGTCAAAACTGAAAGCATTCAACTTCAAAGCCTGGATCGACGAACACCGCCATCTGCTCAAGCCACCTGTAGGCAACCGACAGGTCTGGGAAGATGCCGATCTGATGGTCACGGTTGTTGGTGGGCCGAACAAGAGGACCGATTATCATGACGATCCTGTGGAAGAGTTTTTCTATCAGCTGGAAGGCGACATGGTTCTGAAAATCTTTGACGGCGAGGAATTCTATGACGTTCCGATCCGCGAAGGTGAAGTGTTCCTGCTGCCACCGCATGTGCGCCATTCTCCGCAACGCCCACAGGAAGGCTCGATAGGGCTTGTGATCGAACCAAAACGCCAGACGGGTGAGCTGGATGCCATCGAATGGTACTGCTTCGAATGCGGATCACTGGTGCATCGTGCGGAAATGCAGCTAAAGTCCATCGTTGATGACCTGCCTCCGGTTTATCAGAAGTTCTATGCCTCGGAAGAAGATCGTACTTGCCCGAACTGTCAGGCTGTGCATCCGGGCAAGGAACCGCCCGAGGGCTGGGTTACATTGTGAAATAAGATCAAAACAGGGGAAGTCATGAAACATATCGCAAAAATTGCCGCCTCTGCGGCTGTGCTGGCAATGTCATCCGTCGCCGCTCAGGCCGAAGAATTCCGGTTGGGGCTGATCACACCTCCACCCCACATTTGGACCAAAGCTGCCGAGGCGTTTGGGGCTGAATTGAATGAGGCCAGTGGTGGCGCGCATTCGGTGTCGGTTTTCCCCGCGCGCCAGCTGGGGAACGAAGCTGAAATGTTGCAGCAATTGCAAACCGGTGCGTTGGACATGGCCTTCATGACGGTGGCCGAGGTTTCTAACCGCGCGCCCGAGTTAGGGGCTTTTTACGCTCCCTATCTGGCAGATGACATTGGTCACGCGGGTCGCATCCTGCGATCCGACACGGCTAAATCCATGCTGGAACCGCTGCCGGGACAAGTCGGCGTCGTGGGCTTGGGATATGGTATGGCCGGGCTGCGCCAGATCGTCAGCCGCGGCGATGTTTCATCCGCCGAAGATCTGTCAGGCCTCAAGCTGCGGATCACGCCATTCACGCCTATCCTCGACTTCTACAACGCGGTAGGTGCCGCGCCTACACCAATGCCCTTGCCAGCGGTCTATGATGCGCTGGCCAACGGCCAGGTCGACGCCATCGACATGGATGCCGAGCTGATCTGGGTTCTGAAGTATTATGAACACGCTGACACCATCGTGCAGTCGGATCATATGATGTTCCCGATGGTTGGTCTGGTATCGGCCAAGGTCTGGGCGAGTTTGTCCGAAGAAGACCGAGCGATGATTTCTGAACTGATGGCCAAACATGTCGACAGCACCATCGACGCCTATGTCGAAAACGATTCTAAATGGCTGGAGCAGATCGAAGGCACGGGCAAAGCCTACAAAAAGGTTGACGCTGCGTTCTTTGGCGACGCGATTGAAGAGTGGAACGGGATCTGGTCCGAGAAGACCTCCTCCCTTGACGCTTTGCGGCAGACTGCGGCAGAAACAAAATAACGCAAACGGCATGACGAAAAGGGCGCAGGTCGAACCTGCGCCCTTTCTTACGGGAGAACAGCGATGTTGTATCGGCTGTCGGCTGGCTTGGCGCGGGTCGAATTGTGGTGCGCTGCCTTTCTGGCGGTCTGCATAACCGTTCTGATTTTGCTGAATGTCGTTACACGTACAGCGGGCAACGCGCTGTTCTGGGTCGATGAACTGGCAATTTATGCCATGGTTTGGATGACGTTTTTGGGGGCATCTGCAGCGTTGCATCATCGCAGTTCGGTGTCGATTTCCATTCTCTCCGACAATGTGCCGGATCACGCTAAACGGGTAATCCGCAAGACGGTCGATGTGGTTGTGTTTGCCTTCTCCGTTGCGATGCTGTGGTTCTGTTGGCGCTGGTTTCTGCCGCTGGACATCGCGCGCAGCGGCTTTGACACCCTCGCTTTTCAGGGTCAGACCTTCAATTTCATCTATGCCGAGCCGACACTGACCCTGGGCCTGCCAAAATACCTGTTCTGGCTTGTCATGTGGCTGTTTGCGCTTGGTGCAACTTTGCATTCCACCATGCACTTGCTGCGCGCTCCGGCGAAGGGATCGCACCCATGAGTCCCATCGTCTTTCTGGCCACCCTTCTTCTGTCTGTTCCTGTGGCGATCGTGCTGGCCATCACGGCTATCTGGTACATTTGGGAAAGCGGCAACACTGTTCTTTATGAGAGCTTCGCGCAGAAAATGTTCGGGGGTCTTGAGAACTATGGCCTTTTAGCCATTCCGCTGTTCATGCTGACCGGCGAGCTTATGAACGAAGGCGGCATGACCCGACGCCTCGTCGCTCTGGCGCGGGTATTTGTTGGCGGATTTCGTGGCGGGTTGGCTTATATCAACCTGCTGGCCAATATGTTCATGGCGGCGATCATTGGCTCTGCCACAGCGCAGATCGCGGTGATGTCGCGCGCCATGGTCCCTGCGATGGATGAAGAAGGCTATGACAAAGGCTTTGCCGCCGCGACCACAGCCGCTGGTGGCCTATTGGCCCCGGTCATTCCGCCATCGATGATGTTTGTGATCTTTGGTGTGCTGGCCCAGATCCCCATAGGTGATATGTTCATTGCGGGTATTTTGCCGGGCTTAATTCTGGCTGGTGCTTTCGCGCTGGTCATCACTTTGATTGGTTGGCAGCAACAATTTCCCAAAGGCCGCTGGATGACGCGGGCCGAGGCTATTCGGTCCCTGATCAGCGCAGCTCCGGCCCTGCTGATACCGCTTTCGATCATCGGCGGCATCCTGTTCGGGATCGCCACCCCGACCGAGTCCGCCGCGGTTGCCTCCTTGATCGCCTTTCTTGTGGGCTGGCTGGTTTATGGCGACCTGAAGCCGCAAAACCTGGCCGAGATGTTCAAACGCACCGCTGCCAATGCCTCGATGATCCTGTTCATGATTGCGGCCGCCAGTGTGTTTGGTTGGGTCATCATCTACGAAGAGATACCGCAGCATCTGGCCGGGTTGATCACATCCGTCACCTCGAACCCCTTTGTATTTCTGCTGATTGTAAATCTGGCTTTGTTGCTGGTTGGAATGGTGATTGATGGCATTGCAGCGATTATCCTGATCACGCCTATCCTGCTGCCCATTGCAACCGGGTCCTATGACATCAGCCCGTATCAATTCGGCATCGTCGCCTGCCTGAACCTTGTGCTTGGTTTGCTGACCCCGCCTGTAGGGATCGGATTGTACATCGCCTCATCCATGAGTGGCACATCACCCGGTTCAATCCTCAGATCGCTGTGGCCTTTCCTGATCGCGGTTGCTTTGGTTCTGCTTTTGCTTAGCTATTTCCCCAGCCTGTCGACGGTGTTGATCTAAGGTTGATCCCAAAAGCCCACCAACCCAAGCAAATTGACAGGAAACATCCTGTCCTCGCACCGCGCTCTTGACCCGCCCTGTCCTGTCGTTCTTGATGAGATCAAATACTCTTGTCGGCTCGCAAGCCGAGCTTAAGGGTTAAACGAAAAAGCGGAGAGCGTGGCACCGCATCGACGATGTCACGCGCAAGGTCAAATGGCTGATATTGCAAACTGGCTGAGCAAACATGGCTTGTCCAAATATGCAGATGCCTTTGCCAGGCATGAGATCGAGTTGGGTGATCTCTCGGAACTCAGCGATGATGACCTTGTAACCATTGGCCTGCCCCTTGGGCCAAGACGCCGTTTCCTGAAAGCTGTTCGCCAAGGTGCTCAAGGTCGATCCGGCACAGAGGCCAATATCATTGCTGAACGCAGACAGCTGACAGTGATGTTTATTGACCTCGTGGGCTCTACACCGCTGTCGCAACAGCTAGACCCCGAAGATCTGGCCGAAGTTCTGAGATTGTTCAAAGAAACTTGCGCAGCAGCCGTCGCAGCCTATGACGGCCACATCGCCAGCTATTATGGCGATGGCATCATGGTGTTTTTTGGATTTCCGCACGCGCACGAAGATGATCCCGAACGCGCCATTCACGCAGGTCTACGAATTATTCGCGAAATCCCTGCCTTGCGAACGCATGCCCAGCTTCAGGTTCGTATTGGCATCGCAACCGGACTGGTCGTTGTGGGCGATTTGCGTGGCGAAAAGATGTTCGAGGATGGCACGGCAATGGGGGAAACTCCCAACCTTGCCGCGCGGCTGCAGTCCATGGCGGATCCGGGCACGCTTATTGTCGCGCCTACAACCCACGAACTTGCGGGTGACACGTTTGAATACGTGCGTCGTGGTACGTTTCAGCTGAAAGGCTTCGCCAAGGAAGTCGAAGCTTGGCAAGTCACCGGAACGCGCCAAACCCTGAGTCGGTTCATAGCGTCCGGTGACATCGCGATGAGCTCTCTTGTTGGTAGAACGCTAGAGTTCAAAACGCTGCACAGCAAATGGGATTTGGCCCGCCAGGGGCATGGTCAGGTGGCGTTGGTGTCAGGCGAGGCGGGTATCGGCAAATCGCGTCTGATTGAAGAGCTGAGCCGTACGATCCCCGAAGCCTCTTTCCGGCACATCCGTTTCCAATGCTCACCTTACCATGATGCAAGTGCGTTATATCCCGTTATTCGCCAACTTGAGTCCGCCGCAGGGTTGAGAGCGGACGACAGCGCGACCCAGAAATTGGACAAGCTAAAACGCGTTTTGGGCACACAGTCCGACAGTGCGTTAAAATTGGCCGCGTCGCTTCTGTCGGTTCCGTTCGAGCATCAGTTGGGCCCGCTGGATCTGACCCCTGAGCAGGTCATGAAACAGACCCTGGGTATGCTGGTGGACCATCTGGTCACAATGTCTAGGAAGGCCCCGGTTTTGGTGCTTTTTGAAGACGCGCATTGGGTAGACCCGACGACAAAGACGCTGCTGGATCTTTTCGTCGATCAGATCGGCGACGCATCAGTTCTTATGGTGATGAGTTTTCGCACAGGTTTTGACCCGGACTGGTCATTTACCTCAAATCTCACTCATATCGATTTGAAGCAGTTGGGCTTTGCAGAGATCAAGGAGATTGTAGACGAAGTCGCTACTGGCGCAGCCGTTCCAAATGCAGCCTATGACCTGATCGCGGCGCGCTCGAATGGGGTTCCGCTTTATGTTGAAGAAGTCACCAAGGTTCTGCTGGAAGCCAGTTTCCGGCCGGATAGCCCGGATGACTATACACCTGACCAAACCTCGGCGTCGTCATCAGTTCCGAAAACTCTTCATGACGCCTTAATGGCCCGACTTGATCGATTGAGCTCGGCCAAGGAGGTCGCCCAGATCGGCGCGGTCATTGGCCCGCAATTCTCGTATCCCTTGATCGCGCAGGTTTCGCGTTTTGATGAAACGGCCTTGCGGGCAGGTCTGGATTTGCTGGTGGATGCTGGCATCATGACGCTGTCGGGAACAGAGCACGAAGAAACCTTTAGTTATCGGCACGCGCTGATCCGCGACACGGCTTACAACAGCCTTTTAAAGCGAGAGCGCCGGACGCTGCACGCCCGCGTGGTTGAAGCGCTGAACCAGACTGAGCATCAAGACACGGCTGTTGGACCTGAAATTCTGGCCCATCACTACACGATGGCAGATATGCCAGAACAGGCGATCGATCACTGGTATCTGGCGGGCCAACGCGCTGTGGAACGATCAGCTGGGGTGGAAGCAGTGACACAGCTGGGCAGAGCTATCTCATTGCTGGAAAAAATGGAGGAGTCCGTTGACAGGGATCGCAAAGAAACGCGGATACAAATTTTGCAGGCTGGCGTTCTTCGTTCAACCGCAGGCATAGCGGCGGATGAAACAGGGGCGGCTTACGCACGAATTCGCGACCTGTGCAACCGGTTGGGTGAAACTGAGCAGTTGTTTCCCGTACTAAACGGTCTTTATGCGTATCACCTTGTAAGGGGCGAGTACAATTTGGCCAGGGTCACGGCTTCCCAATTGCTGGACCTGGCACAGCTGACCAAGGAAACGCACCATATCATGATCGCCCATCGGGCCATGGGTGCGGTCTTGCTGCACATCGGGGATTTGGAACCGGCCTGCGATCACCTGAAACAGGCGCTGGAGTTATATGAACCGGAACAACACGGCCGCCTTGCTTATGTGTATGGCACCGATCACGCAGCCATCACATCGTGTTTTCTGAGCATCGCAGTCTGGATGCGCGGCCAGCCGGATCATGCGCTCGAGATTCAACAGCAGGCGGTTTCGGCGGCTCAAGAGTTGAACCATGCGCACAGCCTGGCGCAGTCTTTGACCTATCTTTGCATGCTTCACCTGCTCCGGCGCGAGCCTGAACAGGTTTATGATGTTGTGGCGCGGTTGGAAGCTCTGGCCATAAAGCACGCTTTTCCGTTCATGACGTTGACGGCAAATGTCTGGCGCAGCTGGGCGGATGCGTTGCTTAATCCAAACCAGAAGTCTTTCGGCGCATTCCGCAACGCTGCCGAAGCGTGGTGGGCCAGTGGGGCGGGAAACTACAAACCCTTGTTCCTGACTGCATTGGCCGAGGTTTCGTTGAACGCAGAGGATGCAAAAACAGCGCAAGATCTTCTGGGCGAGGCACGCGCGCAGCAAGATTTGACCAACGAAGGGTGGGCGCAGGCTGAAACTGATCGAGTCGAGGCAATGGTGCAGTCATCGGATCAACCCGCCGACGCCCTTTTTGCGCGCGCTTTGAAAACAGCGCGCGAACAGCAAGCCAGAATGTTGGAACTGCGAACTGCGGTGGAGTATTTGCGGACCTGCGAGCGCTGCGATTTTGCACCAGAGTTTCCACCAGACGTGGACGGCATTCTAAGCACGATCACGGGTGGGGCACAGAACCGAGATATCGCAGATGCTTTGGCCGTGCTTGAACATGCGAAAACGTCGTAAGTGTATTTTCAAGCTGGAGAGTGAGTGAACCAGTTCAAAGTCTTCCAGGCCGAATTTTGCCGTTTAATTTGTCCGGACGTGACTTCGATTTACGACTCTCAGAGGTTACCTCTCGCTCGGGTCGCTTTCCGCGTAGTCGCGCAAAACATCGATGTCCGCGATATCGGCATGGTTTCTGTTAATCTTGACACCCACAGATTTCAAACGTGAAAACGCGCGGCTCAGGCTTTCGGGTTTCATTCCCAGACGGCCAGCAATCAACATCTTGTCGTAGGGCAGCTCCACTTCGCACGCGCCGCTTTCAATTTCACATAGATTCAGCAGGAACTCTGCGACGCGCTGCGCGCCCGTTTGCGCCTTGAGCTGTTCGAGCTGCGCAACAAGTGAATGCAGGTGCGTAAAGGTAGACGCCAGGATCGATACGCCTATTTCCGCATCTTCCCGCATCAGCGCCAACAGTACGGGGCTGGGAATGTGCATCACTTCGCAAGGTGATACTGCTTCGGCCGAGACTGGGTACGGTACATCCCGAAGGGCCACGGCCTCACCAAAACTATCGCCGCGCGTGAAAAGACTGACGACCGCTTCCGCACCCGTAGGTGTAACCCGGAACAGCTTGACCCAACCGGCCAGAACGACGTGAACGGCTTTGGCTTCTTCTTCTTGAAGAAAAATCGTCTCGCCCCGGTCATATTTTCGCCAGACGGCCTGACGCAACAAAGTATCGACATGCTGCTCGGGCAGGCTGCGCAATAGCAGTGATTGGCGTGCGATTGCCTTTTGTGCCTCATGCGACATGCAGGCATCCCCCTGTTAGTCCGTTCCGGGCCGACCCCGGGTTATCATCCCTGGGCAAAGCTATGCCAAAGCACGCTTAGTGTTGCCAGCCCTATTCTTGCGCCGAAACTTGACAATTGTCATTTCACGACCAAGTCGACTGCCTTAAATTCAGCTCAAAGCCAGTTATCCGGGGAGTACGTCAGATGGACTTCGAGCGTTTTTTCAGCCAGAGCCTCGACACTTTGAAAGATGAAGGCAATTATCGCGTTTTCATCGATTTGCAACGACGTTGTGGGGCGTTTCCGAATGCGCGGCAGACGGATGGACCGGTTCAGCGGGACGTTCGAATCTGGTGTTCGAACGATTATCTGGGCATGGGTCAGCACCCCTCGGTGATCACTGCGATGCACGATGCGCTAGATCGCTGCGGAGCTGGCGCAGGCGGAACCCGCAACATTTCAGGCACCACCCATGACCATGTGGTACTTGAGGCTGAACTGGCTGATCTGCATGGCAAAGAATCGGCGCTACTGTTTACCTCGGGTTATGTTTCAAATTGGGCCGCGTTGGGGACGCTGGCTGCGAAAATCCCGGGTCTGATAGTTTTCTCTGATGCGTTGAACCATGCCTCGATGATCGAAGGTATCCGCCACTCACGGGCGCAGAAGGTGATCTGGAAACACAACGACCTTGCGGATCTGGAGGCTAAATTGGCCGCCGCCGATCCCAACGCGCCCAAGATGATCGCATTCGAGTCGGTTTACTCGATGGATGGCGACATTGCCCCGATCAAAGAGATTTGCGATCTGGCCGACAAATTCGGCGCAATGACCTATCTGGACGAAGTCCACGCAGTTGGTCTTTACGGCCCACGTGGCGGCGGTATTGCTGAACGCGAAGGGCTTATGGATCGTTTGACCGTTATCGAAGGTACGCTGGGTAAGGCTTTTGGTGTGGTGGGTGGGTATATCGCTGCCTCTGCCGCACTGTGCGATTTCGTGCGCAGCTTTGCCAGCGGGTTTATCTTCACCACCGCATTACCGCCATTCATCGCGGCAGGCGCTGCGACCTCAATCCAGCATTTGAAGCAATCGACCACGGAACGTGACTTGCAAAAACAACGGGTAGCACAGGTTCGGGCCCGGCTGGACGCCGAAGGCATTCCGCATTTGCCCAACCCCAGCCACATCATCCCGGTGATGGTTGGCGATCCGGTTAAATGTAAGTTCATCTCGGACACCCTGCTGGAAGAATTCGGCATCTACATCCAGCCCATCAACTATCCCACCGTTCCCAAAGGCACCGAGCGGTTGCGGATCACGCCGTCTCCGGTTCATACCGACGAGGATATCGATCAACTCGTCGGTGCGCTGTCAGCCCTATGGCAGCGCTGTCAGATCGCGCGCATGCCAATGGCCGCACAATAGTTCAAAGCACCCCTTTGCTTGAAAAACTGCCGCCCTTCGGGGCGGCACATTTTTGTTCAGAGCAGATAGAGGACGAAGACGATCAGTGCAAAGCCTGTCAGCGCAACGGAAAACCCTCGCAGCCAGGCCGGGCTGGTTGCAAGGTCGAGATACTGCGCCAGGATGATGCGGCACTTGAGAAGCGCAAGGCCCAGAATACCTGCACCAACGATTGTAGATCCAAGCGGTAACATGGTCAGCAGCGCCGACGTTATGCTGAGCGCCAACAGGTTGAACCACGCGCGTGTGAGTACGTTCGGGAGCCTCCGGCGGGAGTATTTGTGAAAAGATGAAGACGCGGGCATCTTTTTATCCCAACAGGTAGATCACGGGGAACAACATGATCCAGACCAGATCGACCATGTGCCAGAACTGCGCGCCTGCCTCGATGTTGCGCGGGTCGTCGCGCCAGGCCACCAAGAGAAGGAGTCCGACCCCGGCCAAGACATGGGCGGCGTGGAAGCCAGTCAAAAGGTAATAGAACAGAAAGAAGGGATGGGTTTCATACGTGATGCCTTGTTCAGCCTTTCCAGCGTATTCCGCGCCTTTGATAACAAGGAATACAACCCCCAGCGCAGCCGCGAACACAAGTGCAAACCGTGCTTTGAACCGTTCCGCAGCGCGGCGCCAGTGCAGAGCTTGCGCGGCAAGGTAACCTGACGTAACCAGCACCGCAGTGTTGAAGGCAGCTCCGGTGCGGTAGAGATGCGATTGCGCCTCGGCAAAGCCCACAGGATCGGTCAGCCGCACGCCCATAAAGGCAATAAGGCCCGCACCGAAGACCAGCAGTTCCGATATGATCAGAACCCACATCAGCAACTCGCCGGGAAGCTCGTCGATCAAGGAAGCATCGCTCATGCCCCGACCAGTTGGCGGTAGATCTGTGGCAGAGCCATGGTCAGGCGGTGTGGATCGGGAATGACGGCGAAACCGCCCTGACCGAACATGCGTGGGAACCAGCTTTTGCCAGTTTTGTCGATGGTTACGCCAAAAACCGATTGCCCGGCACGGCGCGCCTCACGTACCGCCATGCAGGTGTCTTCAATACCGTGGCGACCTTCGTAATGGTCGAGATCGTTGGGCTTGCCGTCTGTAATAACCAGCAGCAAACGGCGCTTGCGGGATTGGCTGGCCAGATCGGCAGAGCAATGGCGGATCGCCGCGCCGAGCCGGGTGTAGTGACCGGGTCGCAGTGAGGCAATGCGTTGCTCGACATTTGCGCCCATTGGTTCATCGAACCGCTTGCAGCGTTGTACATAAACACGTTGACGTTTAAGAGAACTGAACGCGTGGATGGAGAAGTCGTCGCCACAGGCGTTTAGACCCCAGGCAAGCGCGACCAAAGCCTCGCGTTCGATGTCGATCACGGCGCGGCCTGTGACCGCGCTTTCGGTTGAGCGGCTGACATCCAACAGAATCGAAACCGCCAGATCACGGGCTTCGGGGCGCGATTGCATCCAGATGCGGTCGTTTGCTTCGCCGCTCGCCTTTCGCTCGGTCTCGGCACGCACCGCAGCTTCGATGTCCAGCTGGTCTCCGTCCAGATGGCCGCGGGTCATCACCCGTCCGGGGCGGAGAGCCTCGAACTGGCGTTTCACAGCACGGATACGGCGGGCCGTGGCGGGATCCTTGCCAAACTCGGCCGCGTCCTCACGAATATCGGCATCTGAGAGCAGAACATTGACGTGATCCGGCAGGTATTGCCTGGTCCGCACGTCCCATTCAGGATAGAGGATCCGACCTGACAAGCGTTCGCGGTTCACATCCTCTGGCGCTAGGTCCAGATGCAATTTCAATTTGGTTGGCGGAGCTTTTGAGATCTGACCCAAACCAATCTCTTCCTGATCGTCAGCGGCTTTCTTGGCGTTGTCAGGATCGTCGTCATCGATGCGGCGGTTGATATTCAGGAACTCGGCCCAGCTGAGGATCGCTTCGAATTTGTGCAGGATGAAACTGTCGCTGCGCGCGGCCTGATCGGATTTTCGGCGGCGGGCCCGGTGAGTTTTCTCACCAGACTCTTCAGGTTCGCCCTCGGTCTCGGGGTTTTCCACCTCGTTATGTTCGGAAAACCCAACCGCCCGCAATTCGGGCCAAAGGGGAACCGGGCGGAAATGTTGATAGCCCCGCGGCGCAGCTATATCGTCATCTACCAGAGACAGAAGTTGCTCGGCTCTTGAAGACAGAGAGGCAGGATCGCCCAGCCTATGACGGACAAGCTCTTCTACTGCTGCCTCATCGGGCGGCAGGTCGGGAACGTTACGGTGATGCAGAACGCCCTTGCACAGCTCGGTATAAAGCGGACGGAGCCCGGGGGCGTTATCTAATGTTGCATCGACCATATGTTGAGCAGCGATCAGAGCGCGCAGGTCAGCGCGTAATGGGTCATCTTCGTCGATGCGGGTTCCGGCATGAGCCGCAGCCGCGGCCAGCCAGACATAAAGTGCGCCATTTGCTTCACGCGCAGGGAATACAGCCAGGCGATCCGGTAGCCGAAGCACTTCACCGTCAAACGATGCGCGGGGCATTAGTTCGGCCTCAGTCGCCAATCGGCGGCGCCAACTTAAACGGTGGCGCGAAACCTCGGGTGAGACCGGGCGTAATTCTACGCCCGGGCTACCCCCAAGTCCTCGAAAGAGGACAGCCAGCCGCCCCGCGACCTGAGACAGGTCAACCGCGGCTCCTTCATGCACCTGGGGTGCATCGAGGCGGCTGGCAAGGGTGTGCCACAGTTTCCCGATCGTTTCTTCGGGTTCCCATGGCTCAAAGTCGATCTTGACCATCGGCCGGCCTCACCCAAAGACAGCCGTGACAAGATCGAGGAGCCCGCGTTTGATGTCCTCGTCATCTGTCAGAGGTTCAACCATAGCGGCGAGGATGGCGCGGTCCGTGGACATGCCTTGCGCGATCAGCGTCGCGGCATAAACGACCAGACGGGTGGAAACGCCTTCCTCAAGGTCCTGACCCTTGAGCCCGCGCAGCTTGTTCGCCAGTCGCACCAGTGGTTTGCAGCGTTCCAGCGGCAAACCACTTTCCTGAGCGACGACTTGCGCTTCCATTTCAGGCGACGGGAAGTCGAACTCGAGCGAGATAAACCTCTGACGGGTCGAGGGTTTCAGGGTTTTCAGGATATTCTGGTATCCGGGGTTATATGAAGCCACCAGCATGAAGCCGGGCGCGGCCTCAAGCTCTTCACCTGTGCGGTCAATCGGCAGGATGCGCCGGTCGTCGGTCAGCGGGTGTAGGACGACGGTGACGTCCTTACGGGCCTCGACCACCTCATCAAGATAGCAGATCGCGCCTTCGCGCACCGCCCGGGTCAGGGGGCCATCGACCCAGACGGTTTCGCCACCTTTCAGCAAGTAGCGCCCGATCAGGTCGGCTGCGGCCAAATCATCGTGACAGGCCACGGTGTAAAGCGGGCGGCCGAGTTTGGCCGCCATATGAGCGACAAAGCGGGTCTTTCCGCATCCTGTCGGGCCTTTCAGCAAAACCGGCAGGTCGTTGGTATATGCGGCGCAGAACACGTCGCATTCATCGCCCTGGGGCAGGTAGTAGGGGGCGTTTGCCGCCCCCTCATTCAGTTTCATGGAGCCGTCCATACCATCACTCCGCAGGGGTTTCAGCTGCGCCGGGTTCAATGACCTCTTTCCGGGGCACCCAGATCGAGTAGATGAACAACAGTGCACCAAGAACAACAACCACACCGGAACCAAGACGCATCCAGTAGAAGACTGCGATTTGGTCCTGCACATCCATGAAATAGTCACCAACCACGCGCTGCATGTGCGTTTGCACGGTACCACCGAAGGTCAGCACGAAGGTCATGAAGACCATGCCGCTGGTCATCAGCCAGAACGAGCCCATGTTCAGTACCTGATTGTACGGATCCCGGTTTTTCAGGATTGGCATCGCGTAGGTGAAGATCGCCAGGTTGAGGCAGACATAGGCGCCGTAGAAGGCCAGGTGACCGTGTGCTGCAGTGATCTGCGTGCCGTGGGTATAGTAGTTCACCCCATGCAGCGTGTGCAGGAAGCCCCAGACACCGGCACCAAAGAAGGCAAGCGTGGCACAGCCCAGCGACCACAGCAGCGCAGCCTTGTTGGGGTGGTCGCGGCGGCCCTTCCAAACCATGACGAAGGCAAAGGCCATCATTGCAAAGAACGGGATCACCTCAAGGCTGGAGAAGATCGACCCGATCCACTGCCAGTATGCAGGTGTACCGATCCAGTAATAGTGGTGCCCTGTGCCAAGGATGCCCGAGAACAGCGCGGCGGCGACGATGACATACAGCCATTTTTCGACGATCTCACGGTCCACACCGGTCAGCTTCAGCATCAGGTAGGCCAGGATCGAAGCCATGATAAGCTCCCAGACGCCTTCCACCCACAGGTGGACAACATACCACCAGTACTGCTTGTCCAGGGACAGGTTGCCGGGGTTGTAGAAGGCAAACAGGAACAGCAAAGCCAGCCCCCAAAGGCCCAACAGAAGGATGTTGGAGATGGCCGTCTTTTTGCCCTTCAAAACGGTCATCGACACGTTGTAGAGGAACATCAGCGCGGCCACGACGATGCCCGCCTTGACCCATTTGGGTTGTTCAAGGAACTCGCGCCCCTCTTTGCCCAACAACCAGTTGCCTTCAAACAGGTTGAAGACATAAGTTACGACCACACCTAATGTACCGACCACAAGAATGATCAGCTGAAGGTAGGCCAGAGTTGGCGAATGGATTTCGCGCTCGGTCTCTTCCGGGATCAGGAAGTACGCCGCACCGAAGAAGCCCAGCAACAACCAGACAATCAGAGAGTTGGTGTGCAGCATCCGAACGATGTTGAATGGCAGAAGCTCACTCAGGAAATTTGGGAATACATAGATGAAACCGGCCAGCAGGCCGCCGATCACCTGTATTGCGAACAAGGCCATAGCTACCGCAAAGTAGGCATAGGCGATTTTTTGGGATTCGTATTTCATTGCTCCGTTCCCTTTCTCAGCCTGCCTCGTTGGGCGGCCAGTCCTGAGCGTCGATATTGTCCGTCCAGATCAGGAAGTTGGTCAGGTCGCGGATTTCTTCGTCGCTGAGGTTGAAATTGGGCATCTGCCGGCGGCCGGGAATGCCGGTCGGTTGTGCTTCCATCCAGCCCTTGAGGGATTCAAAGGCTGATTCCGGGTCATCCAGCACACCCCAGCGGGTCATCACATTGCCCACTTCGGGGGCATAGTAAGCCCCTTCCCCAAGGATCGTATGGCAGTTGATACAGGCGTGTTTTTCCCAGACATGCTTGCCGCGGATCACGCTTTCATCAAGTTTGGCGGCGTTTTCCGAATTAACGATATACAGGTGCGAATGGGCCGACAGGGCCAGAAAGATGAGGATGAAGAACAGTGACCCGCCATAGAATATGTTGCGAGCCATGCTCTTTGTCATGACTTCTCGCATCGCGCTCTCCTTTGCGCAGATTAGCTAGTGTTGTCAGCATGGCGGGCGGCGCGCATCCATGCCTTAACGAAAGTCAAGACATTGGATGTGACGCGATGATGTCTCTAAAGTTCTTTATGAGCACCCAAATCGCGCCCAGAAATTGACTTAAAATCACACGATGTTAACTGATATCGCGTGAGAGTAGCCGGAGAGTGTGCCAACGCTTCGGATCAGCAGTAAAATAGTGACGGGTTAATCGATGGCGAACTATTCATATATCGGCTATGTGCCGGGGGTTATTTCACTAAACTTCACTGGGTTTAACACCGGCAATATCACGCTTTCGGGGACTTACGATGCCGCGACAGATCGACGGGTCTTTGATGTAACTGACGCGGCCGGGGGTACGCTGGTCAATGGCGCCCCCGACAATGGGACAGACTTTAACGGCGATCGGTTCAATAACGAATTTGGCGATGACCTGACCCAGACCGGTGTCGTAACCAACCTTGATGGTTCTGTCACGATAGACACAGGTGCGATCTATCTCGAGGAATCGTACAGCCTCAGCAAGCCGGGTGGCGGCACCATAGACGTTTTCCGTGTCGAGGTTGAAGGTAATCTGGTCGGATACATCACTTCAGAACCTCTGGTGGCCGGAACGACTTATTCCTTTGTCAGGTCAAACGTAACACCGACCAACGCACCGGACACATCAGACCCTACCGCGATCATAGATGTCCCCTGCTTCGTGGCCGGAACACGGATCACGACACCAGATGGCCCTGTTTCCATAGAAGATCTGCGTGTCGGGGATTTTGTTGTGACAGCCGATAACGGGCCGCAAGAAATACGCTGGATTGGTTCGCGTGTGTTGGATGCGACCGATTTGGCCGCGCGCCCAAAACTTCTGCCAATTCGGATAGCAGCTGGAAGCCTTGGCAAAGGGCTGCCGGAACGGGACCTCTTGGTCTCGCCTCAACATCGGATGATGCTTCGTTCACCCATCGCCGTTCGTATGTTCGACAGCGCAGAAGTTCTGGTTCCGGCGCACAAACTGGTTGGCATTCCGGGCATAAATGTGGACGTGATGGCGCAAGACGTCGTCTATTTTCATATTCTGTTCGACCAGCACGAGATCATCTATTCCGAAGGCGCCCCATCCGAGAGCCTGTTCACCGGTGCCCAGGCCATGGCCAGTATCCACTCGGACGCGCGCGCTGAAATCCTCGAACTATTTCCAGAGCTTGCGCAACCAAACTACATCCCACAGCCAGCAAGACAAATCCCGGATAAGGGCAGGCGCGCACGCGCTCTAGTCTCTCGGCATATCAAGAATGAGCGCCCGCTGATTTCCGAATGCTAGGTCTCGGAGAGCCAGTTGGGCTCAAAGCGCCTTTGCCACCCGAGGTCCTGTCAAAGCAGGCCACATTGCGAAGACATACAGCCCAACCGCTGCAATCCAAAGGCCGTCAGCCATCAACATGGCGGTCATATAGCCGCCTGTCAGCTCTGACCCCAACCAACGCACCAAAGCCGCAGCGGCCATCAACCCATAAGCAATCACCATCGGAGACGGTGCAACAAGCGGGCGGCCACTGTGACCCAGAGCAGCGCGGCTCATGACCGCGAGGGTCATGCCGCCCACGCAACCGATCCCTAGCAGGTGAATCGCGCCAACCTCGTTGCCAAACCCAATAGCTGCCAGCCCCCAAAGAATCAGTCCAAGAGCCAACATTCCGAGACCTAAAAACAAAGCCAGAAGGATTGGCTGGCGCATAGCCCATCGTGCTCTCCAACGGGCCATGCGCGATAGTTGCACGCAGCCCAACACCAGAGCAACAACACCTGCCACTGGACTTGTTTGCAGCGTCAGCACAAGCAAAGGCAGAAGCAGCGCCAGAAACATCGCCGCCTTGTCTAGCTGCGGCACCGAAACAGGCCAGGACGCCTCTGGCTGACCCGCGCGTTTCATTGCATTGCGGGTAAAAGCTGGTGTGATCCGACCGCCCAGAATCGCGATCATCGAGCAAAGAGCAAGCAACCCTGCCCGGACCCCTGTGTTCAAGGTATCAGTTGTTGCTCCGATCCATTCCAGATGGACCATCAGGTTGGCGATCCAGATCAAACCCAGAAGATACACAAACACGATGTTTTGCGGCTTGGGTCGACGGATCAACTGACTCGCAACTTTTAGTGCCAGAATTGGCACAAAAATCAAATCCAAAAAGGCCACGAGCAAGGGCGACAATGAACCTGAAAACCAGACGGCCACCCGCCCGGCAATCCAGAGAAACGCGACAACAGTAATAAAGCGTGCCCGCGCCTCGGGGGCACCGGTCCAATTTGGAACAGCGGTCAGGAAAAACCCACCCAAGGCCGCTGTCGCATAGCCAAATATCATTTCATGGGCGTGCCACATAACCGGTGGCATGGCATAGCTTTGATCCCAAAATGGCAACAGACCGTCCAGCGAAGCCAACCATGCGCCCCAAGCTAACCCTGCGAACACACCATAAAGACCCGCCAAGAGGAAAAAGACACGAAATCCCTCACTGAAAACGCGTTTTATCACAGATGCCATGACCGCTCTCCATAGCCTCACCAGTGGTTACGCAAGCTCTATCGCGGCGGGTCTTACGCGGCCTTAACCGAAATCAAGCCTCGCTTAAACATGTGCGAAATTCTCAAGTTTTATTGGTGTTTCAACAGTTGAATTATTGCCTTTAAGTCTCAGTTTGCGCCCCTTCCGTTGACTTTGGTCAAGGATGACATCTCCGTGATGGCTCAGTCTCTGCCTTGCCTCACCACGCAAATGGAGAGTGATCATGTCACTTGGAATCAGCTACAACAAAACTGGCCGCGCATTGGGGGTCGGATTGGCAATGTTGTTGGGCAGCGTCGCTGCTCCAACCTTCGCCGAAGAGCCAACTCTCAGCAAGGAAGCCTTTGAATCATCCAAACAACTGTACTTTGAACGCTGCGCCGGCTGTCACGGCGTGCTGCGCAAAGGGGCGACAGGTAAAAGCCTTGAGCCATTGGTGGAAACCAAAAACGCCGACGGTACCGTAACCGAATCCGGCACCCTGAAACTGGGTCAGGAACGGCTTGAAAAGATCATCGCCTGGGGGACCGAAGGCGGGATGAACAACTTCTCGGACGTTATGTCCGAAGAAGAAATCCGCGATATGGCGACCTACATCCAGATGGAGCCGCCCCAGCCACCGGAAATGTCGCTTGAACAGATGATGGCGACACGCAAGGTCTATGTCGAACCCGAGGACTACCCGACCGAGCCACTACATGGCCGCAACTGGGAAAACTTCTTCGTGGTCATCGAGCGTGACGTGGGCAAAGTGGCTGTGATCGACGGTGACACAAAGGAAGTTCTGGCGCACATCCCGACGGGTTACGCCGTGCACGTTCTGAAAGCCTCCGAACATCATAAACTGGAAGAACCCGAAAACCCGGGCCGCTTCTGGTACACGATGGGTCGCGACGGCAAGATGACCAAGATCGACCTGTGGCAGAACCCCGAGAACATGTTGGTGGCCGAAGTGACCATTGGCTATGACGCCCGCGATGTGGCCGTTTCGGGCGACGGTAAATACGTGATCGGTGGGGCCTATTGGCCGCCGCACTTCGCCATTGTCGACGCTGAAACCATGGAGCCTAAGAAGGTTGTCTCGACCCGCGGCTACAACGTCGATGGGGACTATGTGGAAGAGGCCCGCGTGGCTGCGATCTACACCACTCCAAACGAACCCACCTGGATCGTTGCCGTGAAAGAACTGGGTCAGTTGTGGCAGGTCGATTATACCGATCTGGAAAACCTGCGGATCGACAAGATCGACAGCGCCAAGTTCCTGCATGACGGGTTCTTTGACCCGACCGGCCGTTACTTCCAGATCGCCGCAAACGCGTCGAACAAGATGGTTGTGGTCGATACCGAAACCCACAAGCTGGAAGCTCTGATCGACACCGCGCCGCTGCCGCACCCAGGCCCGGGCGCCAACTGGGATGACCCGAACTGCGGCCCTGTTGCCGGTACAACCCACTTGGGCGAAGGCACCGTGACCGTTTGGAGCAACGACCCTGAAGGTCGCCCGGATGATGCCTGGAAGGTCTGCTACGAAGTCGAAACTGACGGACCCGGTCTGTTCATCCGGACACACCCGGAATCAGACTACATCTGGGCTGACCAGACCAAGCACCCCGAGCCTGAGATCCAGCAATCGGTGCAGGTCATAGACAAGGCAACCGGTGAGATCGTGAAAACGATCCAGATCACTGAAGAGGAAGGCAACGTCGCCGTCCACTTCGAGTTCAACCAGGATGGGTCCGAGGTCTGGGTTTCCAAGTGGAACCGTTCGACCTCGAAAGAACCAAACGGTGAGATTGTGATCTTCGACGCCAAGACGCTGGAAGAGATCGGTCGCGTGAAGGGACTGTTTGCGCCCACCGGCAAGTTCAACGTCTACAACCGGTCGAACCACGTCACCTGACGGGTTTGACACTAGAACCAGAAAGGGCGGGCCCCTCGCCCGCCCTTTCTTCGTTTTCCCCATCTGTTAAACGCGTCGGCCTGACACGCCGCGCCAGTCAAGACAGCCAAGACGGAGCCCGGAAATGACCTCCGAACCTGATAAAAAACCACCGATCTGGCGCCGGTATTTCCTATGGGGGATGCCCGTGGCCGGCATTGCCGCAGCCTTTGCTGCCGGTATCATCTTCTGGGGTGGGTTCAACACCGCCATGGAAGCCACAAACACCAAGGAATTCTGCGTCTCGTGCCACGAGATGCGCGATTTCGTCTACGAGGAATACACCGGCACGATCCACGATGTGAACCGGTCCGGCGTAGGGGCTGTCTGTTCAGACTGCCACGTGCCCAAGGACTGGACCCACAAGATGATCCGCAAGATAAAGGCGTCCAGAGAGCTGTATGGCAAGATGGTCGGATCCATCAACACCCGCGAGAAGTTCGAGGCCAAACGCGTTCATCTGGCCATGAACGAATGGGAACGGATGAAAGCCACCGACTCGCGCGAATGCCGCAACTGTCACGATTTTGAATCGATGATGCCCGAGTTTCAGAAACCCCGCGCGCGTCAGCAGCACCTGAACGCAATGACGGTCGGTCAAACCTGTATCGACTGTCACAAGGGGATTGCGCATTCGGACGCCCGTGATCGGGCTGACGAGGAATATTTGGAAGAGCTTGAAGCCCCAAACCCAGCATTCATTCGTGAGATCCCCGCCGAGTATCTGGCAAGCCTCGAGAAGATTGAAGCCCAGGAAGCCGCTGAAGCCGAAGCAGAAAAAGCTGCCAAAAAAGCGCAGCAAGAGGCCGTTCAGGCTCAGATCGCAGCCGCTGTTGACGCTGCTGTCGCAGAAGAACGCGCCAAAGCAGCTGGAGAAGAAGCCGCGGCCCCTTCAGGCGGTGGTGGAGAAATCGCAACCAACATCGACTGGAACGCGGTTGCCAGTGCAGATCTGAAACTGTTCTATCCCGGTCAGGCTTCGTTTGAGTGGGTACAGAACGGCAAGTTCCACGGCGGGGCGCGGCCTCTGACCAAAGGTGGCGATCAGTGCACCACATGCCACGCTAAGGAACTGGACGCGATCGGCAACAAGATCGTTGCAGGCGGCGACCTTGAACCAACACCGATCCCCGGAAAACGCGGTGTGATTGACGCAACTGTTCAGGCGGCGCATGACGACGAAAACCTGTATATCCGCCTGCAATGGCCGGATGCGGGCCACAACCCCGCCCCGTTTGTCGACGGCGGCAAGATGGATCCCGACAACCAGATCAAAGTCGCCATGATGATCACCGGCACAGGTATCGAGTTGGGCGAACAAGTGGGCTGCTGGGCGTCTTGCCACGCGGACAACTCGTATATGCCGTTTGATCCCGGTGCCGAGGCAATCGCCGCCAATGGTGACGTAGCTGGCCGTCTAAATACGCAGGACACTGTGACCAAATACATCAGCGAAAGCCGCACGGATGTCGAAATCAAAGGTCGACGTGGCAAGGCACTGGGCGGTTGGGACAAGCTGCAGGCTGCGGAACAGATCGAGCAGTATCTGGCCGATGGCACCTATCTTGACCTGATGCGCGTCTATGCAGATGGCAGCGCCACTAACGGCTATCTGCTGGAACAGCGCGTGGTCAATGACGGTGAAATCGCCGCGTCGGCTGAATTGTCCGGCGGTATGTGGACGGTGGTCTTCACTCGCCCGCTTAACTCTGGCGCGCCCGGTGATGTACCGCTGGAAGCAGGCCAGACTTATACCGTTGGCTTTGCGATCCACGACGACTTCAGCGCTGCCCGGTTCCACCATGTGACGCTGAACACCAGTCTCGCGCTGGACGATGACAGTGCATTCATCAACGTGGTCAAACAATAACGGATCGGGGCCGGGTCATCCGGCCCCCGTCACTTTGGAAGGGAGACATGGACTATGAAACCCCAACGCCTTCTTCCCGCGCTGCTGTTTCTGGCCGCGCCCGCCTGGGCGGATGAAACCGCCGAACTGTGTGCCAAGGCGGAAGACCGTTATGTCGAGCTGTTTGGTCAGCCTTCATCCGCCGTCGAGGATGCCGAAGTGGTGCTGATGTATAAATATAATTTCTGCCCGTTTGAGCTGACCGTGAAGGCAGGCACAACTGTCCGCTGGGTGAATGTCGACAAACGCACCAGCCATTCGGTTCTTTTGAAAAACGGCAGCGAACCCGAAAGCGACCGTTTGTTCCCTGAGGAAACAGTCGACCTGACGTTTCTCACACCCGGCCCGCAGGAATATTTGTGCGGCCCGCATTGGGAAACACAGAACATGATCGGAATGATCACCGTCGAACCCTAAAGCAATAAAATACAGGCAAGAAAACAGGAGCGCGGGCGCAAATCCCGCGCTCCTTAACTTATGTCAAGGAGGTCGGTTTGCGATTGCGCCACCTTGCTCTCATGACACGCCCGGCAGGCCCAGCGACGTCCCGTTTACGCAAGGCTGATCCGGGTTTCGATGACATTCAGACCAAGCGAGTTTGCACATGAGCGGTAAGGTTTTTCTGATTGGCGCAGGCCCTGGCGATCCCGAGCTGATGACCCTGCGCGCATTGCGGATGCTGCAAGAAGCAGATGTAGTGGTCTATGATCGGCTGGTGTCTGCCGACATTCTAAATTTGCACACCGAGGGGGCACGGCTGATCCCGGTTGGCAAAGCACCTAAATGCCACACGGCTCCACAAGACCGCATCAACGAAATTCTGCTGGAAGAGGCCAGTGCGGGTCACACGGTTGCCCGTCTCAAAGGCGGCGATCCGATGATATTTGGCCGCGGCTCAGAGGAGGCCGCTTATCTGATGGCCCACGGTGTCGCTGTCGAATATGCGCCGGGCATTACGGCGGCACAGGGTGCGTCCGCTTCTACCGGCGTTCCACTGACCCATCGCGGTCTGGCGACCTCGGTGCAGTATGTCACCGGGCACCGTCAGGCCGACAAGGTGCTGGACCTCGACTGGAAACGTCTAGCCGATCCGGACTCGACGCTGGTGGTCTATATGGGTGTCGCCAACATAGGCCAGATCGCCATGGGTCTGATGACGGAAAATCTGCCGGGGTCTACCCCGGTTCTTGCCGTCGGCAAAGCGACCACACCGGATGAAAGCCGCATGGTATCTCGGTTGGACCAATTAGCCACTGACGTGCGCGAGGCCGGGTTAAAAGCACCCACGCTCTTTATAATTGGCAAGGTCGTATCGCTTTATGCCGAACGGCCCGTGGCCGAGCTTTTGGAGCAAGCCAATGGCTAAGCTGGGACGCAGAACAGTTGCGGCAGGATGCGGTGCACAGCGCCCTGTCGCGCGACGGCATTCGGTGCCGTCGGTGTTGCTGACAACGGCTGTGCTCATCGCAACATCCGCCTTCGCCGCTGACACCCTCGACCCCAACGCCCTGAAACGCCTTGTCCATCAGGATTGCGGATCTTGCCACGGTTTGTCGCTTAAAGGCGGTCTCGGCCCCGATCTGCGCAGCGAGACGTTGGAACATTATGATGCGGACGTCCTGACCGGCGTCATACTTGACGGCATCCCAGACACCGCGATGCCCCCATGGCGACCTCTGATCAGCGAGGAAGAGGCCGAATGGATTGCTCGCTACCTGCTGGAACAGGAGGCACAATGAAACACCTCATACTCGGCCTTGCAGCCTCACTGATGTTGACCACCGCACACGCCGAACCCACAGCGACCGGCGATCTTGGTCTTGTGATCGAACGCGCCAAGGGATCGGTACTGTTGGTCGATCAATCGGACCGGGCATCTCTGGCTCGTATCGAAGGTTTGGGCGATTTGTCCCATGCCTCGCTGGTCTATTCGCCTGATGAACGCTTTGCCTATGTCTTTGGCCGTGACGGCGGGCTGACCAAGGTTGACATCGTCACCCACCAGATCGTGAACCGCGTTGTTCAAGCGGGGAACGCCATTGGCGGTGCCATCTCGGACGACGGTACACTTGTTGCCGTGTCGAATTATGAGCCCGGTGGTGTGCGGGTGTTTGATGCTGACACGTTGGAAATGGTTGCGGACATCCCCACCGACAGCAAAACCATCGGTCTTGTGGACGCGCCGGGACGTCGGTTTGTCTTCACAATGTGGGATACAGGCGAGACCTGGATTGCCAACTTCGCCGAAGGCGAACCCGCGATCACCAAGATACCTGACATGGGCAAGAACCCCTATGACGCGCTGATCACCGCCAATGGCCGCACCTATATCACCGGCCTGTTTGGCGAAGACGGCCTGACCGCACTTGATCTGTGGGCCGACAACCCGGAACCCATCCGTGTGCTGCCTGATTATGGGCGCGGGCAAGAGGAAATGCCGGTCTACAAGATGCCCCATCTGGAAGGCTGGGCACTGACGGGGCGCGAATTCGTACTACCCGCGGTTGGTCATCACGAGGTGCTCTGGGTCGATGCCGACACTTTGTCCGAAACCGGGCGCACCAAAACGCACGGCCAGCCGGTTTTTGCCATGGCGCGCCCGGACGGGCGACAGGTTTGGGTCAATTTCGCCCACCCGCTGAACGACACCATTCAAGTGATCGATAGCGTCAGCAAAGAGATCATTCACGAATTCAAGCCCGGCCCTGCGGTACTGCATATGGAATTCACACCACGCGGGCATGAAGTCTGGATCAGCGTGCGCGACGCCAACAAGGTGATGGTCTACGACACGCAAACGTTTGAGAAATTGCGCGAAATCGACGCCGACAGCCCTTCGGGCATCTTCTTCACGGCCCGCGCGCACAAAACGGGGCTTTGATGGATGCAGCATATCACCGACCCGATTGATTGCCGCCTGTTGGACGACTTTCAGCGCGATTTCCCGATCACAGAGCGCCCATTTCAAGTGCTGGGAGACGCACTGGGGCTGGACGAAACCGAAGTACTTGACCGTCTGACCCGGATGCGTGCCACCGGCCGCATCACGCGGGTTGGCGCAACCATCACGCCCGGCGCAGTCACAGCGAGCACTTTGGCGGCTGTATCCGCACCGGAAAGTCGGTTGGAAGAAGTTGCCGCCCTGATCGATGCCGAACCTGGGGTGAACCACAATTATCAGCGTGAAGATGCCTGGAACCTCTGGTTTGTCGCAACAGGCCCGGACCGCGAACATGTCAACGAGACACTGGCCCGGATCAGCCGGACCTCGGGGTTGCGGGTGCTGGATCTGCGTCTGGTCCGACCGTTCAACGTGGACCTTGGGTTTCGCATGACTGCTGGCGCCAAGAACGTTCCTAGTGCGCGCAAAGTAGACGCATCAGCCATGCGCGATGGGGATCGTTGTTTGCTGCAGACACTCAGCTCGGGCCTTTCACTGGTCGCAGAGCCCTATGAGGCTCTGGCCCGTTCCTTGAACCGGAACGTGGATGACGTGATGGCACGGATCGCCGCCTTGCACACTGCCGGTATCATTTCTCGGCTCGGCGTTATCGTGCGCCACCGGGCACTGGGTTGGTCTGCCAATGCGATGGTTGTTTGGGACTTGCCTGCGGAACAAATTGACACTGCCGGTCCGGCGCTGGCCGCCTATCCCGGTGTCACGCTGTGTTATGAGCGCAATCCGGTTGAAGATGTCTGGCCCTATCGCCTCTATTCGATGATCCACGCCCGGACCCGGAACGAGGCTATGGACGTGCTGGCCGGTGCAATGGAGCTGCCCGAACTGGCTGGCGCGCGGAACAAGGTGCTGTTTTCGACCCGTTGCTTCAAGCAGACCGGAGCCTTGATTCAAGCGCGGGAGGTTGCCGCATGACTCTGGACGACAAAGACCGCGCGATCCTGAACCGGATGCAGGACGATCTGCCGCTCACCTCTCATCCTTTTGCGGCAGTGGCCGACGAGCTTGGCCTGTCCGAAACCGAGCTGCTGGAGCGTCTGACACGGCTGAAGAAAGACCGCGTTATCACGCGCTTTGGCCCGTTTTTCGACGCAGCCGCCATGGGCGGGGCCTTCTGCTTGTGCGCCATGGCTGTTCCGACTGAAAATTTCGAAACCGTCCTGACCAAAGTCAATGCGC
The DNA here is from genome assembly GCF_013110855.1 of Ruegeria sp. HKCCD4884. NCBI lineage: Bacteria > Pseudomonadati > Pseudomonadota > Alphaproteobacteria > Rhodobacterales > Roseobacteraceae > Ruegeria > Ruegeria sp. HKCCD4884. The sequence goes on along the minus strand of NZ_WVRJ01000014.1, from coordinate 59,231 downwards.
ACCCTGAGGTCGCCCATAATTATGAACGTACGCACCGGCTGAACATGTGGTTCGTGCTGGCCACCGAAACACCTGAGGGGATCGAGGCCGCCGCCGATGCCATCGAACGGGAAACGGGGATCGATGTTCTCCGTTTCCCCAAACTCCAGGAATTTTTCATTGGCTTCCGGGTGGCAGCATGATCGATGCAACCGACAGACAGATTATCGAGGCGTTGCAAGGGGGCTTACCCTTGTCGCCGACCCCGTATGCGCAGGTTGCCAAGGATCTTGGGCTTCAGGAAACCGATCTGCTTGAACGGCTGACAGCCCTGAAAGCACGCGGTGTGATCCGTCGCATTGCTGCGGCCCCAAATCACTACAAACTTGGCATGACATCGAACGGCATGACTGTTTGGGATGTAGACGATGCCAGCATCACCAAGTTGGGTGCACAGATCGGCGCCCTGCCCTTTGTGACCCATTGTTATGAACGGCCCCGCGCCCTGCCCGACTGGCCCTATAACTTGTTTGCCATGGTGCATGGTGCCAACCCTGATGAGGTTGAACAAAAGCGCGCCGAAATCGCTGCAATTCTGGGCGATGCCTGCCGGGCCAAGGACATCCTCTATTCCACGCGCATCCTGAAAAAGACCGGTCTGCGCCTGAAAAAGAAAGGCTGAGACATGTTCCGCCTGACAGAATACATGCACCAACTGGTCAACCCGACACCGGTGCGCAAACGCCGCCCTGGCCCAGTGAAACCTGTGGTGATCTGGAACCTGACGCGACGCTGCAACCTGAAATGCCGCCATTGCTATACCGTCTCGGCGGATGTGGCGTTCCCCGGTGAGCTCAGCCATGAGCAAGCCATGGTAACCCTTGAGGATCTTGGCCAGTTTCGCGTCCCGGCCTTGATCCTCTCGGGTGGGGAGCCGCTTGACCGGTTCGATTTCTTCGACATCGCCAAACGTGCCCGTGATCTGGTGCCGATGCTGGCTTTGTCGACCAACGGTACGCGGATTTATGATGAAACCGCCGACATGATTGCCGATGTGGGTTTCAACTACGTCGGCATATCGCTGGATGGAATTGGAGCGACGAATGACTGGTTTCGTGGCGTCGAGGGCGCTTTTGCCGACGCCTTGCGCGGCGTGCGAGAGTGTAAAAAGCGCGGCATCAAGGTCGGCCTGCGGTTCTGCCTGACCGAAGGCACGCAGCATCACTTGCCTGACTTGCTAAAGCTCTGTGATGATGAAGGGGTCGATAAGTTCTATTTGTCTCACCTCGTCTATGCTGGGCGGGGAGACAAGAACCGAGGCGAAGACGCCGAACACCAGCGCACACGCAAGGGATTGGAACTACTGTTGGAGCGCGCGTGGGAGGCCGCGTCAGGCGGGCGACCGTTGGATATCGTGACCGGCAACAATGACGCCGATGCAGGGTATTTCCTGAACTGGATCCGCGCGCATTTCGATGCCGAGAAAGCTGCCCATGTCCGCGAGCATCTGGCCGCATGGGGTGGAAACTCCAGCGGGTTGGGAGTCGCCAATATCGACAATCTCGGTCGGGTTCATCCGGACACATATTGGTCCGATTACACGGTCGGCAATGTAAAAACCAAGCCGTTTTCAGAGCTTTGGACCAGCAATGACCCGATGCTGGACATGTTACGGACCCGCCCCCGCCCTCTGAAAGGTCGCTGCGGTGCGTGTGAGCTGAAGGACGTCTGCGGTGGCAACACGCGCATTCGCGCCTTGCAACTGACAGGCGATCCCTGGGCCGAAGATCCGGCCTGTTACCTGTCAAATGAAGAAATCGGCGTGGATGACGCAGGAGAGCGCCTGCAGGTCACGCCGTTCCGGGGGAAAAGCTATGATCCGGCGCATCAGTTCTTTTGATAACCCGTCCCTGTTCCGGCAAATCGTGCCACCTGTGGAGCGCTCTGTAGCCTCCGGCGGGAGTATTTGGAAAAAGATGAAGATCGGACTGATGTGTTCCGTTCTGACGGCTGGTTCGGCATGGGCCGACGCGCCAGCGGATTACGCTGAGCACTGCGCGTCATGCCATGGCGAGAACCGCTTGGGCGGCGTTGGGCCAGCTTTGATCCCCGAGACGTTAAAGCGGATGCGGGGGCCGCGGGTTGCAGCGGTGATCGCCGAGGGCCGCACCGCGACACAGATGCCTGCGTTTTCACATGAGCTGGACGCGTTGCAGATCGAAGAACTGGCGGGGTGGCTAAAATCTCCGCTCGAGAGCGACCCGGAATGGGGTGAAGCTGACATCATGGCCAGCCGTATTCTGGACGAGGATTATACCCCGGTCGAAACACCCGTGTGGGATAGTGACCCGATGAACATCACGCTGGCGGTGGAGACCGGTGATCATCACGTCAGTGTTCTGGATGGCGACACGTTTGAAGTGCTGGACCGGTTCGAGACCCCTTTTGCCGTTCATGGCGGGCCAAAATTCAGCCCGGATGGCCGATACGTTTTCATCATGTCCCGCGATGGCTGGGTCCAGAAGTACGATATCTGGGCATTGAAACAGGTGGGGCGCGTTCGCGCGGGCCTCAACAGTCGCAACATCGCCATGTCAGGCGACGGAAAATGGGTGGCCGTTGCAAATTACTTGCCCAACAGCCTGACCCTGCTGTCGACCGAGGACCTCTCGGTTGCCACTGTCATTGAAGTCAAAAGCAAGAAAGGCGTGCCCAGCAGGGTGTCTGCCGTCTATCAGGCCCCACCGCGGGAGAGCTTTGTTTTGGCCCTGAAGGACGTGCCCGAAATTTGGGAGGTGTTCTACGGGGCCAACCCGCCACAATTTGGTATCGGGCATGATTTCCGCATTGAAGGTCAGTTCAAGAATCCCAACCCCTTCCCCGTGCGCAAGATCACCACGCCCGACTATCTGGACGATTTCTTTTTCGACCAGAGCTATGAGTTTGTCATGGGGGCGTCACGTGATGGCAAAGGCGGTCAGGTGATTGATCTGGTGATCGGGCACAAGGTCGCCGATCTGGACCTGCCGGGGATGCCGCATCTTGGGTCCGGTATTACATGGAAGTATGGCGATACGACCGTGATGGCCACCCCTCATCTGACCGATGGCACCGTATCCGTGATCGATATGGAAAGCTGGGAAACCGTCAAGCAGATCAAGACGGAAGGACCGGGGTTCTTCATGCGCAGTCATGAAAACTCACCTTATGTCTGGGCCGACGTGTTCTTTGGCCCGAACAAGGATGCGATGCATGTAATCGACAAGCAGAGCCTTGAAATCGTGAAAACTCTGCGCCCCGCGCCAGGCAAAACCGTGGCTCATGTGGAGTTCACCAAGGATGGCAGCCATGCGCTGGTTTCGATCTGGGAAGATGATGGCGCGGTGATCGTCTATGACGCGCAAACGCTGGAAGAGGTCCGCCGCCTGCCGATGCGCAAACCGTCTGGAAAGTACAATGTCTGGAACAAAATCACCTTCTCGGAAGGCACCAGCCACTGACGGCAAATGGCCGGTTTGGAAGCTGGCCATTCTGCTTTATCCCGCCACGGCGCTTACCGTGGCTATCAATCTGTTTTTGCTGGGTTTAATTTTACACAGCGCCGGGTTTGGAGCAATTGAACCTGTTCCCGCACTTCTGTGGTCCGTCCCTTTGGGCATTCCAGCGACATGGCTGGCTGGGCGCTGGGTACGCGGATTGATGGACGAGGCAGACAGGTAAGCAAAGAATCTATCTGCCTAACCAAAGTCAAGTATCGGCAAGTCGGAATCCCATACGGTTCAGGAAAGACTTCCGAGTTGGATTCTCCATGTCCGCCTTTCACTTTCTCCACATCCTCCCTGACCGCGTCTTGCGTGCGGCATGTGGAGTGGCGGGCATCCTTCTTCTGTTGTTGCAAATGCTTGCTCCGGCGCTGGCGAGTCCCGGACAAAGCATGTGGGTGGAGATCTGCTCGGAGGCAGGCGCGGTTTGGGTTGAGGTCGACCTTGAGGAGGAAAGCACCGATCCAACCGCGCCCTGCCCGAAATGCGCCGACTGTGCACTATGCGCGGTAACAACGGCCGGACCTGTGCCCGACACTCCGCTGCTGGTCGCGGACCGCACCCTGCAAATTGCACGCCCTGGGATTGGTGATCTGTGTAGCTACTATAGCTCGAAACGACAGTGGCCCGAAACCCGAGGCCCCCCGTTTGCGACCGAAGAAGAATCTGAACGCGCCCTGCGCGCGTCCATGGCGTCCACCCAAATAATCGGAGGTGCGCCGTGGTCGTAAGTCGCGCAATCCATTTTCTGCTGGCTTTCTCCCTGTCCTGCCTGATGGCGATCAGCGCCCATGCCGACAGTCTGGCCAGTTTCCTGCCCGAGATTGAACCCGCCGATCTGGCCCCCGGTGCCGATGCATTTGGTCCGGTGCGCGATGACATTCCGGTCGCGCCGATCACGAAGGATGGCGAGACCATTGCCTGGGCATTCCTGACGTCTGATTTTGTGGGCACGACGGGGTATTCCGGCAAACCCATCCATGTGGTTGCCGGTATCGATGAGAATGCGGTGCTGACTGGCGTGCAACTAGTCAAGCATTCGGAACCCATCGTTCTGATCGGGATCCCCAATTCCCGCATGGTCGAGCTGACCGAAGGCTATGCCGGTCTGGACCTGAAGATCGAGGCCGAAACCGGTGGCGAGGGGCATGACCTCGACATCATCTCGGGCGCAACGGTCACGATCATGGTCATCGACGACAGCCTTGTGCGCGGCGGCATTAAGGTGGCGCGCGCGCTGGGGTTGGGCGGGCTGTCTCCGCTACAAGCTGATGGGCCGAAACGCGAAGTCGATATGGCACAGGACGAGGTCTTTGACTGGACCACCCTGTCCGGGGACGGATCGGTACGGCGGTTGACGCTGGATATCGGGCAGGTCAACGCAGCGTTTGAAGCAACCGGCGATCAAAGGGCGATCAAACGCCCAGAACCGGGCGAACCCGATGACACCTTCATCGACATGCATATGGCGCTGGTTTCGGTCCCATCGATCGGCAAGTCGCTGCTGGGTGAGGCGGAATACCAGAACCTTGTGAACTGGCTGGAAGAAGGCGAGCAGGCCATTCTGGTGCTGGGTCGCGGAGCTTACAGCTTCAAGGGTTCAGGCTATGTGCGGGGCGGTATATTTGACCGAATCCAGCTGATCCAGGGCGACAGCTCGGTTCGGTTCTTTGACAAGCAACAGCGCCGTTTGGGCACAGTTGCCGCGTCGGATGCGCCGAGTTTCACTGAACTGGATATCTTCAAAATCCCTGCTGATGCCGAGTTTGATCCGGCTGAGCTGTTCCGCCTTCAACTGCTGGTACAGCGCGCGATTGGTGCTGTCGAAAAGACGTTCTTAACCTTTGACCTGGGCTACAAGCTGCCGGAACAGTACCTGCTGCCGGTCGCCGCGCCCGTGGTGGTCGATGACGCCACCGGCGAAGCTGCCGCCAAAGCTGCCCTGTGGCAGCGCATCTGGAAGGACCGCACAATCGAGATCGCGGTTCTGGGTGCAATGCTTCTGGTGCTGACTGCGACATTCTTCTTCCAGTTCCACGCCACTATGAACGCGCGCGTCTTCTACTGGTTCCGCATCGGATACCTGACCATGACGCTGTTCTTCATCGGCTGGTACGCCAATGCGCAACTGAGCGTGGTGAACCTGATGGCGCTGGCAGGCAGCCTGCGCACCGGTTTCAGCTGGGATGCTTTCCTGCTCGATCCTCTGGTCTTCATCCAATGGTTCGCCGTTGCCGCAGCGCTGCTGTTTTGGGGGCGCGGGGCCTATTGCGGCTGGCTGTGCCCGTTCGGCGCGCTGCAGGAACTCACCAACAAGATCGCGAGGGCGCTGAAGGTCCCGCAATGGACCCTGCCCTGGGGCCTGAACGAACGGTTGTGGCCCGCGAAATACATGATCTTCCTTGGCCTCTTTGGCCTCAGCTTTGTGTCGATCCCGCTGGCCGAGACCTATGCCGAGATCGAACCGTTCAAGACCGCGATCATTCTGAAATTCATGCGCGATTGGCCATTTGTGGTCTTTGCGCTGGCTCTGCTGGGGATCGGGCTGTTCATAGAACGGTTCTATTGCCGCTACCTCTGCCCGCTGGGCGGGGCGCTGGCGATCCCCGCCCGTATACGCATGTTCGACTGGCTGCGCCGCTACAAGGACTGCGGCAGCCCCTGTCAAACCTGCGCCAACGAATGCCCCGTTCAGGCGATCCACCCGACTGGTGAGATCAATCCGAACGAGTGCGTCACCTGCCTGCATTGTCAGGTGCTCTACCAGTCCGAGGACAAATGTCCCGTCGTTATCCGCCAATTGAAACGGCGGGCCAAGACAGGGTCGGTCACACCTAAGACCCCCCTCGGGCAACCACCGGCGAACCATCCGAACGCCAAACCGCAAACCGTTTCCTAAAAGGAGGAACGATCATGTCGGAACACGATAAGAAACTGAACATCACACGCCGCGGGATGCTGGGGGCAACCGCCACCGGCGCGGTGATTGCCGGGACCGGTCTGGGATCAACCCTGATGACCGCGCGCGAAGCCAGTGCTGCCGCCAAGGCGCATCTGGAACCGGGCGAGTTGGACGAATATTATGGCTTCTGGTCCTCGGGCCAGACCGGTGAACTACGCATTCTGGGCGTGCCCTCGATGCGTGAATTGATGCGGGTGCCAGTATTCAACCGCTGCTCGGCCACCGGCTGGGGTCAGACAAACGAGTCGCTGAAAATTTTGACCGAAGGCTTGCTGCCTGAAACCAAAGAATACCTCGCCGCAAACGGCAAGGTCACCTATGACAACGGTGACCTGCACCACCCGCATATGTCTTTCACCGATGGCACCTATGACGGTCGCTATTTGTTTATGAACGACAAGGCGAACACCCGTGTTGCCCGTGTGCGCTGTGACGTGATGAAATGCGACAAGATCATCGAGATCCCGAACGCACATGACATCCACGGCCTGCGCCCGCAGAAATACCCGCGCACCGGCTACATCTTCGCTAACGGTGAGCACGAAGCACCGCTGGTTAATGACGGCCAGATCCTCGACGATCCGTCGCAATACGTGAACATCTTCACCGCCATTGACGGCGACACGATGGAGATCGCATGGCAGGTGATGGTCTCTGGTAACCTCGACAACACCGATTGCGACTATCAGGGCAAATATGCCTTCTCGACCTCATATAACTCTGAAATGGGGATGAACCTGGCCGAGATGACCGAGAACGAGTTGGACCACGTGGTCGTGTTCAACCTCAAAGGCATCGAAGAGGCTGTGGCTGCCGGGAACTATCAGGAACTGAACGGCGTCAAGGTCGTGGACGGGCGCAAAGAGGCCGGTGGCAACCTGACCCGCTATATCCCGATACCGAACTCGCCACACGGTGTGAACGCAGCACCCGACAAGAAACACATCATGATCAACGGGAAACTGTCGCCGACCGTGTCCGTGATTGATGTGGAAAAAGTCGACGCTCTGTTTGCTGACAACGCTGATCCACGCTCGGCCATCGTTGCGGAACCGCAGCTGGGTCTTGGCCCGCTTCACACTGCGTTCGACGGTAAGGGCAACGCCTATACCACCCTGTTCCTGGACAGCCAGGTGGTGAAATGGGACATCGCCAAGGCCATCGAAGCCTATGGTGGTTCGGACGTTGATCCGATCCTCGACAAAGTGGATGTGCAGTATCAGCCCGGCCACAACTCGACATCGATGGGTGAGACCGCCGAAGCAGATGGCAAGTGGCTGATTTCGATGAACAAGTTCTCGAAGGACCGCTTCCTGAACGTAGGTCCGCTGAAGCCGGAAAACGAGCAGTTGATCGACATCTCAGGTGACAAGATGAAGGTGGTTCATGATGGCCCGACCTTCGCGGAACCGCACGACTCGATCCTCGTGCACCGGTCCAAGGTGAACCCGGTCAATGTCTGGGATCGAAATGATCCGATGTGGGAAGATGCCCGCAAACAGGCCGAGGCAGATGGTGTCGATCTGGACGAAGGTGCCGAAGAACCTATCCGGGACGGCAACAAGGTCCGCGTCTACATGACCTCGACCGCACCCGTGTTCAGCATGGAGAAGTTCACCGTCAAACAGGGTGACGAGGTTACGATCTATGTCACCAACCTGGATGATGTGGACGACGTGACCCACGGGCTGTGTCTGTCGAACTTTGGCATCGCGATGGAGATCGGGCCGCAGGCCACCGCCTCGGTCACCTTCATCGCCGACCGTCCAGGTGTGCACTGGTACTATTGCCAGTGGTTCTGCCACGCGCTGCATATGGAAATGCGCGGCCGGATGTTTGTTGAACCCCGGAGTGCATAAAATGCGTTGGTCCCTGCTCATACCGCTCCTGCTCGGCTCGCCTCTTTGGGCGGCGGATTGGGATGTGCCCAACCGGGCGGGGGCCATCAACGAGATACTGGCGCAGGCGGCGGATGGAGATACCCTCCGCCTGCGCCCCGGTGTTTATACTGAAACGCTGGTTCTGGACCGGCCCGTTACCCTTGACGGGCTGGGACAAGCCACCATTGACGGTCAGGGCGAAGGCAGCGTCATCACCGTGACCGGGCCGGGCGTGACAGTGCGCGGACTGACGGTGATCGGATCGGGCTCGGACCATGACGGGATCGACAGCGGCATCCAGTTGACCAAGACGGCCTACGCGCCGGTGGTTGAAGACAATGTGCTGCTGGGCAATCTCTATGGCATCGACATCCACGGTGCGAAAGACAGCATCGTGCGGCGTAACCGGATCGAAGGACGGCAAGACCAGCGTATGAACGACCGCGGCAACGGGGTTTATGTCTGGAATGCGCCCGGTGCGCGGGTCGAAGACAATGACATCCGGTACGGTCGCGACGGGATCTTTGTGAACTCGTCCAAGAAGAACACCTTCACCGACAACCTGTTCCGCGATCTGCGTTTTGCCGTGCATTACATGTATGCCGACAATTCGGTGGTCAGTGACAATGTCTCGATCGGTAACGATCTGGGCTATGCGGTGATGTTCACGACCAATGTGACCGTGGCCAATAACGTCTCGATTGGCGACCGCGAACATGGCGTGATGCTGAACTATGCCAACAAGAGCGTCATCACCGGCAATGTGGTGAAAGGTGCCAAGGAAAAATGCACCTTCCTCTATAACTCCAACAAGAACGAATTCACCGACAACTGGTTCCAGGGATGCGGCATCGGCATCCATTTCACCGCTGGCAGCGAGCGCAACCGCATCGTTGGCAATTCTTTCATCGGAAACCGGACGCAGGTAAAATACGTCTCGACCAAATGGGTCGAGTGGTCTGAAGACGGGCGCGGAAATTACTGGTCCGATTTCGCTGCCTATGATGTGGATGGCAACGGCATCGCCGATGCCCCTTATCGCCCCAATGACTCGATGGACCATGTGCTGTGGACCCAACCCGCAGCCAAATTGTTGCTCGGCTCACCCGCCGTGCAGCTGGTGCGCTGGTCTCAATCGGCCTTCCCGGCACTGCTGCCGGGGGGTGTGATGGACAGCAATCCACTGATGCAAGCCCCTGAACCCCCAGCTATGAAAAAGGTGCCTCATGACGGATAAGGCCCTGACGATTGACCATGTTCTCAAGGATCGAGGCAAAACCCGCGTTCTTGACGATATCACCCTGTCTCTTGCCCCCGGTCAGCGCGTTGCGCTGCTCGGCCACAACGGCGCGGGCAAGTCGACTCTGATCAAATCCATCCTCGGCCTGACGCCGATCAACGGTGGAACAATCCGGATTGGAGAAGCCGCCCCCGGTAGCGCCCAAGCGCGGCGCGAGACGGCGTATCTGCCCGAGGCAGTGTCGTTTCACCCGGCCCTGACAGGCCGCGAGCAACTGACTCTGTTTGCGAAACTGTCCGGCGCAAAAGCTGATGTGCCCGGCCTTCTGGAACGCGTTGGCCTGAGCGACGCGCTGGACCGACGGATCGGAGCTTATTCCAAAGGAATGCGGCAACGTCTGGGTCTGGCGCAGGTGCTGCTGGGCCAGCCGAAAGTGGCGCTGCTGGATGAGCCGACAAGCGGCTTGGACCCGATCTCACGACAGGATCTTTATGCCATCATTGACGAGCTGGCGGCACAAGGCACCGCCGTGTTGATCGCATCCCATGCACTGACCGAGGTCGAGGCCCGCACGGATCGCATCGCCATCATGCGCAAAGGCCGGATGGTGGTTGACGACACGCTGAACAACCTTTCGGCGCTGGCTGGTCTTCCGATCCGCCTGAAGGTTCGTGCCAGTGCCAATGCCGATGCTTTGGCCGCCGAATTGGGCGGCAACCGGATCAATGGCGCGTCGGTGGAACTGCTCTGTACCCCGGCTGACAAGATGGAAGCCCTGCGCCGCATCGCCGGCATGGGCGACGCGGTGGCGGACGTCGAGATGACTCCGCCGAAACTGGAAGACCTCTATCGTCACTACGCACAGGAGGAACTGCAATGACCCGTTTCCTCGCCATCACCCGCACCGAGATGCTGATCCTGCGCCGCAACCGCTGGCTGCTGGTCGCCACACTGATCATGGTGCTGTTCGCTTTGGCGCTGACTTTCGCAGGCAGCGCTCCAACCGGAACACTGGGCGTTGACATGCTGACCGTCTCGGTCGCGTCTATGACTACGCTGTCGGTCTATCTTGCCCCCTTGCTGGCGCTGATGATCTCGTTCGACGCCATTGCGGGCGACGTGGACCGGGGCAGCCTGTCGCTGCTTTTGTCCTACCCGGCAGGACGCGGAGAAATCCTGTTGGGTAAGTTCACAGCACATCTGGCCGCATTGTCCTTTGCCATGGCCGTAGGCTTCGGCACCGCTGGCGCCGTAGCCGCGTTTTTTGGGGGCGCTGGGCCAGACAGCCTATTGGCTCTGGCGCGTCTGATCCTCACATCCATCCTGCTGGGCGCTGTCTTTCTGGCGCTGGGATACCTGCTGTCCGCCCTGGCAAAGGGGGCCACGGCGGCGGCGGGTCTGTCGGCCGGGCTCTGGCTGGTTTTTGTCGTCCTCTATGATCTGGGCCTGTTGGGGGCTGTCGTCATGGACAAGGGCAGCAGCTTCACCCAATCCGTCTTTCCATGGGTGATGGTGGCCAACCCGGCCGACGCATTCCGGCTGTGGAACATCGCCGCGACCGAAGGCGTGGCCATGGCATCCGGCATGACCGGGGCTGCGCAGGCCCTTCCCGTCTGGGCAGCACCTGCGTCACTGCTGATCTGGCCCGTGGTGGCCTTCGCCCTTGCGCGGCTTGCATTTCGGAGGGTTGAACCATGAAACACCTCGCCCTAATCGCGTTGGTCGCGCTGGCGGCTTGCAAGGAAGAGGTTGCGAAAGCCCCCAATCCGGTTGATCTGACCCCAGACGCGCTGAGCTTTTTCTGCCAGATGAATATTGCCGAGCATGGCGGTCCTAAAGGTCAGATCCATCTGGAAGGCTACCCCGCCCCACTGTTTTTTGCGCAGGTGCGTGATATGGTGGCATACCTCAAAAGCCCCGAACGTGATGCAGATATAACGGCTGTATACGTCAGCGACATGGGCGTCGCGCCAAGCTGGCGTCAGCCCGGAATTTCGAACTGGATCGCTGCAGATGGTGCGACCTTTGTTGTCGGCGCCAATGTCGCTGGCGGCATGGGTGCGCGAGAGGTGGTGCCGTTTGCCCGTCCTACAGACGCCGAATCTTTCATCACTATTTACGGCGGCGCGGCAATGAGCCTGCCAGACATCCCGGATGCCGAAGTGCTTGGTCCTGTTGATCTTGATCTACCGCTGGAGACACCCGCATGACTGCCCTGACTCGCCGCCGGTTTTTGTTCATCTCAGCTGCCTGCTCTTTGTCCGGTCCGGCGTTGGCGTCGGATGCACGGTGGAACGGAGCTGCACTTGGTGCCGCCGCAAGTCTGCGGCTGGTCGGACTGTCTCATACCGACGCTGCGCCAATCATTAAGGCCGTGGAATCCGAGATAACTCGGTTAGAGGACATCTTCAGCCTCTATCGTCCTGACTCGCAGATCTGCCAATTAAACAGGCATGGTGTACTGAACGCACCGGCTCCTGAGTTTTTGAGTGTACTGGGCTTATGCACAGCTTTGCATCGGGCTTCGGAAGGTGCGTTTGATCCAAGCGTACAACCTCTGTGGTCGGCAATGGCGACGCAGCCCCCTTCTGAAAATCTGGATGAAGTTCAACAGCTAATCGGTTGGGAAAAAGTCTATTTCGATACTTCAGTAGTGCGCCTGCCTGTACCCGGTCAGTCAGCGCTGACGCTGAACGGCATCGCACAGGGCGCAATTACAGATCGGATCGCAGCACTTCTGCGTGGATTTGGTTTGCGCGATGTTCTGGTAAACATGGGAGAGGTCGCCGCTTTGGGCACGCGAGGCGATGGCACCCCCTGGAACGTCGGTATCGCCGCACCGGATCAAAGAGTGTTGAAACGCATTTCGTTGCAGAACCGTGCAGTTGCCACATCGTCGTCCTTAAGCTCAGAACTGGGCCCTGGACTTGGCCACATCATCACCCCAAACGGGCCAGCGCGCGACAACAGGACGGTTTCGATTTCTGCCCCGGACGCCAGTCTGGCGGATGGTCTATCGACCGCACTTTGTGCCGCTCCATACCGGCAAGCGAACAAAATCGCGCGGCAGTTTCCAGGCGCCCGGATCGAATTAGACGCATGAAAATCCCCCTTCAAGTCTCAAAGTGATCAATAAAATTTCTGAACAAATATGACTTAGGTCAAATCGCGACCACGATGGGGCGGTTATGAAAACAAACACGCGAACGAAATTATCCAACTTCGAGTCACCAGCAATGAGCCAGATGACGAGTAGACGCGCTTTCCTAAGCGCGCGCACCCTTCGGGAAGATCGCAACGCGATCCGACCGCCGGGCGCTGCCGTGTCGGACTTTGCGGAACTGTGCACACGGTGTGAGGATTGCGCCGAAGCCTGCCCCGAAGACGTCATCACTTTCGACGACAGTGGTTTTCCGGTTCTGGATCTTTCCGCAGGCGGCTGCACCCTGTGTGGTGAATGCGCTGGCGCGTGCCCGACACCGGCGCTTTTGCCCGAGCTTGTCGCCGAGTGGCCTTGGCGCGCGCAGATTGAGGCCGAAAACTGCCTGTCTATGAACGGGGTGAGCTGCCGTTTGTGCCAGGACAATTGCGAGCAAGACGCCATCCGCTTTCGCCTACAACTGGGCGGACGTGCGGAACCTGCGCTTGATACCGAAGTCTGTATCGGTTGCGGCAGCTGTTCCGCCGCATGTCCCGCCGGGGCCATAGCGCTTCACCGTCCCACCCCACGACACCCGGAGGTGACCCAATGAACATCTGTGGCTGTCTCGTCCACATCGCCCCCGATCACACCGACGCCGCGCGCGCGGCCATGACCGGCACCCAAGGCGTCGAGGTTCATGCCGAAGCCGAAGATGGCCGGTTTGTGGTGGTTGTCGAGGATACCGCCGACCGGCTGGCCTCGGAAACCATCATGGATCTGCATCAGATTCCCGGCGTGATCTCACTGTCACTGACCTATCACCATTTCGAAGATCTCGCGGAGGCATCTCCGCAATCCAATGCCCAAAGCCAACCGACCAGCAGGAGGCCCATGCAATGACTGTTTCTGAATCCCGCCGCACTTTCCTGAAGGCATCTGCCGCTGCCGCAACGGCATCGGCTGCCGGTATTCCCATGGCGGCCGGCCAGGCCAATGCTCAGACCGGTGCACCCGACATCCGCTGGGACAAGGCCGCCTGCCGGTTCTGTGGCACAGGCTGCTCGGTTCTGGTTGGCACCAAAGACGGTCGCGTGGTTGCCACGCAAGGGGACCCGGACGCGCCGGTGAACCGGGGTCTGAACTGTATCAAAGGATACTTCCTCTCCAAGATCATGTACGGCAAGGATCGCCTGACCACCCCACTGCTGCGCAAAACCAACGGCGAATACGACAAGAACGGTGAATTCGAGTCCGTAAGTTGGGATGAAGCCTTTGATGTCATGGCCGCCAAGTGGAAAGAGGCCCTAGCCAAGAAAGGCCCGACCAGCGTCGGCATGTTCGGCTCGGGTCAGTGGACGGTGTGGGAAGGCTATGCTGCCGCCAAGATGATGAAGGCGGGCTTCCGTTCGAACAACATCGACCCCAACGCACGTCACTGCATGGCCTCGGCCGTTGTGGGTTTCATGCGCACATTCGGCATCGACGAGCCAATGGGGTGCTATGACGATTTGGAACACGCCGATACCTTTGTGCTGTGGGGTTCGAACATGGCTGAGATGCACCCGATCCTGTGGTCGCGTCTGACGGATACGCGCCTGACCAAGCCGGGATGCGAGGTGCATGTGCTGTCGACCTTCGAACATCGCTCGTTCGAATTGGCCGACAATGGCATGGTGTTCGAACCACAGACAGACCTGGCAATCCTGAATTATATCGCCAACTACATCATTCAGAATGGCGCGGTGAACGAATATTTCGTGCGTAACCACGTCAATATCACCAAAACCGCAACGGATATCGGTTATGGCCTGCGTGAAACCAATGCGTTGCAGCAGGAAGCCGCGAACCCGAACTCGGGCAAGCTGGAAACCATCAGTTTCGAGGAATATGCCGAGGCTGTCGCGCCCTACACGCTGGAATACACTTCTGAATTGTCGGGTGTCCCTGCCGACAAGCTGGAGAAACTGGCGCAGCAATATGCAGACCCAACCCGCAAGGTCATGAGCCTGTGGACCATGGGCTTCAACCAGCACACACGCGGGTCCTGGGTGAACTCGCTAATGTACAACGTGCACCTGCTGGTGGGTAAGATATCGGAACCCGGAAACTCGCCCTTCTCGCTGACCGGCCAGCCCTCGGCTTGTGGTACCGCGCGCGAGGTCGGCACCTTTGCCCATCGCCTGCCCGCCGACATGGTCGTCGCAAATGATGAGCACCGGAAGATTTGCGAGACTGCTTGGAACATCCCGGAAGGGACCATTCCTCCCAAGCCCGGCTTCCACGCCGTGCTGCAGCACCGCAAGCTAAAAGATGGTGAGCTGAACGCTTACTGGGTTCAGTGCAACAACAACATGCAAGCCGCACCCAACATCAACGAAGAAGGTTATCCCGGTTACCGCAACCCGGAAAACTTCATCACCGTGTCTGATCCCTATCCGACAGTTACGGCGGTGTCCGCCGACCTGATCTTGCCCACCGCGATGTGGGTCGAGAAGGAAGGCGCGTATGGCAATGCAGAACGCCGCACCCAGTTCTGGCGGCAACAAGTACCAGCACCGGGTGAGGCCAAATCAGACCTGTGGCAGTTGATGGAGTTTTCGAAACGCTTCACCGTCGAAGAAGTTTGGGGCGAAGAGTTGTTGGCCAAGATGCCCGAACATCGCGGCAAGACCATGTATGACGTGCTGTTCGCCAATGGCAAAGTTGACCAATTCCCGCTGTCCGAAACCGCGGAAGGCTTCGACAACGACGATGCCGAGCATTTCGGTTACTACGTCCAGAAAGGCTTGTTCGAGGAATATGCTGATTTCGGGCGTGGCCACGCGCACGATTTGGCTCCGTTCGACATGTACCATCAGGCGCGCGGTATGCGTTGGCCGGTCGTGGATGGCAAGGAAACGCTCTATCGCTTCCGCGAAGGCTATGACCCCTACGTACCCGAAGGCGCGGATGTGAAGTTCTATGGTCACAAAGACGGCAAGGCCAAGATCATCTTTGCACCGTACGAACCTGCCGCCGAAGTGCCCGATGAGGAGTACGATCTGTGGCTGTCAACGGGTCGCGTGTTGGAGCATTGGCACTCGGGCTCGATGACACGCCGGGTTCCCGAACTGCACCGCGCTTATCCGTCGGCTGTGGTGTATATGCACCCTGAAGACGCCAAGGATCGCGGTTTGCGCCGTGGGCAAGAAATTGTTCTGTCTACCCGCCGAGGCGAGGTCACCAGCCGCGTTGAAACACGGGGTCGGAACAAAGTGCCGCGTGGTCTGGTCTTCATGCCCTGGTTCGATGAACACCAGCTGACCAACAAGCTGACGCTGGACGCGACCTGCCCGCTGTCGAAAGAGACCGACTTCAAGAAGTGCGCCTGCAAGGTCGAACGTGCGTAACCAGCAAGGATTGTACGGGTAACTCCTATGCCTCTTGTCGACACACCCCTTTCGCCGCAACGGCGCCGGTTCCTGCAGGACTCGGCCCGCGCGGCGGGCGGCTGCGTTGTCGCCGGGTCGGTGCTGGCCTATCTGGCCCGCGACGCCCGCGCGCTGCCAGCCGAGGCTTTGCGCCCGCCCGGCGCATTGCCGGAAAAGGAGTTTCTGTCGGCCTGCATCCGCTGCGGTCTGTGTGTGCGGGATTGCCCCTACGACACCCTGAAACTGGCCGAGCTTGGATCGGATGCGGTAGCAACCGGAACGCCGTTTTTCACCGCGCGGGATATTCCCTGCGAAATGTGCGACGACATTCCTTGCGTCGCCGCATGCCCAACAGGGGCATTGGACCCCGGGTTGGACAATATCGACGATGCCAAAATGGGCGTCGCGGTACTGGTCGATCAGGAGAACTGCCTGAACTTCCTCGGCCTGCGTTGCGATGTCTGTTACCGCGTTTGTCCGGTGATTGATGAGGCGATCACGCTCGAGACCGAGCATAATACTCGATCCGGTCATCACGCGCTGTTCATTCCGACCGTCCATTCCGATCGCTGCACTGGCTGCGGCATGTGCGAAAAAAGCTGCGTTCTACCCGAAGCCGCCATAAAAGTTCTGCCTACGCGCCTGGCGCGTGGTCGTTCGGCAGAACACTACCGCAAAGGCTGGGAAGAAAAGGCTACCAAGGGCGCGCCGGTGGTCGAAGGGATCATCGATCTGCCCGACCGTTTGCCAGGACCCGGTACCGACAACTTGGTCGCTCCGGGCGGGTTTGCACCCGGCTATGATTTGCCCGGGGTCGGGCAATGAGTACCCGTACACATATGCCTGTCGGTCAGGAGGCTGTCGACAGCAAAGGCTGGATCGGCGCACATCGCTATATGCTGTTGCGCCGCGCAAGTCAGCTGTTCTTTCTGATCCTATTTCTGCTGGGCCCATGGTTTGGCATCTGGATCGTGGAAGGAAACCTGGCGGGATCACTGACGCTGGGCGTGTTACCTCTGACTGACCCATTCATCCTGTTACAAAGCTTCATTGCGGGTCATTGGCCCGAGATGACTGCGTTGATTGGCGGGCTGATCGTCCTGGCCATTTATGCGCTGATTGGTGGCAGGGTTTATTGTTCCTGGGTCTGCCCTATCAACCCTGTCACCGATGCCGCGAACTGGCTGCATCGAAAGCTGGACCTGCCTAAAGGTTGGCAGCCCAAGCGCAGCACGCGCCTGTGGATCCTTGCGACTGTCCTGCTTGTGTCGGGTCTGAGCGGTGTGATCGCGTGGGAGCTGGTAAACCCAATCACCATGCTCCATCGCGGGCTGGTTTTCGGCATGGGCTTTGTTTGGGCCATGATTGCCGCAATCTTTATCTTTGACGTGATTGTCTCACGTCATGGCTGGTGTGGTCATCTGTGCCCAGTCGGTGCGTTCTATGGCCTGATTGGGTCAAAAAGCCTGCTACGTGTCAGCGCCACCAATCGCGCCGCCTGTGATGACTGCATGGATTGCTATGCAGTCTGTCCGGAAAATCAGGTGATCTCACCCGCGCTGAAGGGCAAGCCCGGAAGTACGCCAGTAATCCTATCGCCCGACTGCACAAACTGCGGACGCTGCATCGATGTCTGCGCAGTCGACGTCTTTAACTTTACTCACCGGTTCGACGACCACCTCGTCCAACCTTCCGATCCAGTTGCCGCGCCCGAGACGCGCGCTGCCAGACCTATCTAGGGGAGTGCCAAGATGAAAAGATCAATCGTTACAGGCGGAATTGCCCTTCTACCCGTATTGTTGCTAAGCGGATGGGCACTTGCCCAATCCGCTCAGGTCGAAACCCTGCGAGGTGCGGAAGTCGACGAGCCAATCCCGCTGGATCAAATACACAAAACTGTGGAAGGGCGCATGCAGCGCAACTATCGTCAGCAGCCGCCTTTGATTCCGCACTCAATCGAGCAATATCAGATCGACGTGCGAACCAATCAATGCCTGTCCTGCCATGACTGGTCCAAGGCGGGTGAGCGTAACGCGCCTACACTTTCAATGACCCATTATCTGGATCGCGAAGGGCGCGAATTGGATCGCATCGCCGGGACCCGTTACTTCTGCAACCAATGCCACGTCCCACAAGCTGACGCGCCACCGCTGGTCGAAAACGTGTTCCAGCCCTCCACCGGCAACTGATCCAACGCAAGACTGAAAGGAGCACCAACATGGCAGACTCCCCTGAAAAACGCGGCATGCTGGGTCGCCTGTGGAACGCGATATGGACACCGGCAGTAATGTTCAGCTCGGGTTTTCTGATCCTGGCCGGCTTTCTGGCCGGTATCCTGTTCTGGGGTGGATTTCACTGGACGCTGGAACTGACCAACACTGAAGAGTTCTGTGTCTCGTGCCACACGATGGAAACCAACCTGGGCGAATACCGCGAAACGATCCACTACAACAATCACTCCGGTGTGCGCGCGATCTGTTCCGACTGCCACGTTCCGGATGAGTGGAACCACAAGATCAAAGCCAAGATCATGGCCGTGAAGGACGTTTATCACGAGCTGGCTGGCACCATCAGCACGCCCGAGAAATACGAGGATCACCGTCTGGCAATGGCCTCTGCCGTGTGGAAAAAGATGAAGGCGTCTGACAGCCGCGAATGCCGGAACTGTCACAACTTCGACTATATGGACTTTACTATTCAGGAAACCCGCGCTGCATCAGAACACCAGCGCGCTATTGACACCGGCATGACCTGCATCGATTGCCATCAGGGCATCGCGCACAGCCTGCCGCCGAACTACCTTGAAACATATGAGAATGTGACCGCGGGACTTGAAGGCGAAGTTCTGGAAGAACATGCGAATGCATCGGGTGACGATATCCGCGACTTCCTGAACAACAGCTCGAATTGATGGGGGAGCGGAGATGCTAGAAATACTGGGAACCATTGGCGGCAACATCTTGAGCCTGCCCGGCATTCTGGGGCTGGCCCTTGGTATGATGACCCGCAAGTTGTGGCTTGGGGCGGCATTGGGCGGTGCGGTTGGCGTGTTTGAAACGCTGGTTTTTGCTGGCTTTCAATTCGCGCACGTCGAAGCGTTGGAACTGATGATCGCTATTGTGGTCGGCCTCTGCGCAGGCAGTTTGGGCACAGCCATTCGTCTCAAGGGAGCTACGGCCTGACACAGGTCCGGTTCCGCCACCCTGGCGGGACCGACGCACGTAAGGTTCAATCAGGTTTCAATGCAAAGAAGCTAAAAAGGGCGGGGAACGGAAAATCCTGCCTGTCGGTATCTGCCCCAAAAGCAAGAATGCCGGATTGGCGATCCGCAAAAGTACCGTCTGAAAAGTAGGGCAAGCTTTTGTCGTATCTGGACAGGGTGTTTCCTGAAATGCCGTGCGTCCTTTTCATGTAATGCGTCAGGCGTTTCTTCGGATAATTCTCGACCGTCATTGCATTGTGTACATCTTCCAGTCCGAAGTGCTTTAGAAAGGCTAAAAGGGACAGGGTATAGATCTCTTCTATTTCGCGGGTCGTGTTAGCCCAAGGTTTGACCGGTCCCGTAAAGTGGACATAACGAGGGTTCAGTAAGGCTATGATCTTGCCCGGCAGGTATGAGTGCTGCCAATTCCACGATGGTGACAACTCCAGCCAGTTTCCGTCCACAGCAATGTTAAGCGCGCTTTGATCGGCCAAAGGCAAAGGATCAGACGCATCTGTTAACGCTTCAAGTGCATTTTCAAAGGTGTTTTCCGCGATCAAAGCCTTACTGTTTACGAACAGCATGCCGGCATTGAAGTACTTTTGCTGCGCGCCTGCAGGTAACACGTTGAAATCCGCATTTTTCCAGAACCTACCCTGCGTCCAGCGTGTGTTATCGGCCACGGCCGCAATGGGCTGTTCGAAACCCTTCAACCGCATCAGATCAGCCGGCGACCCCCAGCGCTGCACGATGTCGTCATCGAGATACAGCACAAATTCGTGCAATTGAGACAGATCGCCCAGTGCTTTCAGCCTGAGCAAAGTCGCCTGGGACACGTAACCATGCGATTTGAATTTTTCGGGTGGGACAATGTCGTCCAGACAATAGACGATCCTGAAATATCTAGAAAACAGGGCGTCCAACCGCGGATCGACCTGAGCCGAGACATAAAGGTAATGCTGAATCTCGTTGGTCGTGTCGAGCAAGAAAGATCGCACCAACGCATAGGCCGCCTGCCAAATCTGGTTTTCGTCCGCGCACAACACCACGGCCATTTTTTTATAGCTGATCATTGGGAACAATCCCGTGGGCCACAACTTGAATGTACAATCGGGCCGGACACTACCGCAAGCGGTGGGTTATCAATCATACTGGCCAAGAACTTTTTGCATCGCCAGGATTTTGGGAGCACCGCGTCGCTTGAACTTGTCGGGGAAGACGAACGCAAACCCAATTTCATCCGCAAGGGCGTTCAGATCGCGCTCGATCTCCTGATCCGAGTGCGCAAACCGGCGGTTGCGTTGGAAGTCATGGAACAGATCTCCCGTCTTGGGAAAATCCGGGTTCTCGAACGTGCCCGGTTGCCAGTGGGGGTCCTAGATAATGTAAACCCCACCATCCTTGAGTTTTGGCCACATCTCCAATAGCGCGAATTGCTGATGATGCGAGGCGTGCGAAGCGTCGTCGATGATCACGTCAAAGGGCTGTTCAAACTGAGCGGCCGCAGCTTGGATGTTTTCACGTTTGTCCATATCGCATTGGACGAACTCAAACCTAGGACCTCTGCGCCAGGAAAAGTCCGAGATATCCAGACCCGTGATATGCGAATGTTCAAAATACTCTAGCCACATATCGACCGATGGAACGCGATCCGTTTGACGGTCCGCCTGCCTTCCACGCACCTCTGGGCCACCGCGCAACAACCCCATTTCCAAAAGCCGAATTGGTTTATCCCGAAGCGGGTGAAATAGAAGCTCGTATAGCCGTGTGTAACCATGAGCCAGATCTGTCAGCCCTTTGTCAGTACCGTGTTTTTTGGCCAGTTGGGTGAGATTGCGCATTTTGGAGCCGCGCTCCGTGAATTCAGACTTGCGATCATCCCTACCGCATTGAGCGAGGGTTATGAAATTGTCAATTGGCGAAACTGCTGGTTTTGAACGCAGTTAAGGTGGATCATCAACAGCGACGGGTAGAGTGCGCATGCAGCCTTCTTTCCGTGCAATCAGGCAGGATGAGTTCATTTCTTAATCTGAGCGCATTTAGGAAGCCACGAAGTTAAAACTGGATAGAAGAAAGTGAAATGAACCGCGAAAGATCACATTGAAACTTAAATTCAGGGTTTCTACGCAAAGCAGACCAAAGAGTATTGAAATCTCAAAAGGAATTCTTCAAACAAGGTAACACGTTAACGAATGCACCCTCGCGTAAGATGGATTCCAAAAAATTCCTCTCTATTTTTGCCTATGCAAATACAATATATACGTGTGGAGCGATGAGGGGAAAAATATGAGCAGGATCGCAGAACAATGACGCGGGTCCTTGAGGCAAAACGTATATCCAAAATACTTAATCTGGCCGGCCTGAAGGATCATCTTTCGATGTTCCGGCAAGAAGGTGTCGACGACCTGCTTCTGGACGAATTGACAGACCCGGAACTGCGCGACCTTGGACTAAATGTTGGGGAAAGAAAACGGTTTCGCAAAGCGCACGCGGAACTAAGAAGCAAAGACACTTCGAATAAAGATGGTGTTCGGTCCGAGGCTGAACGCAGGCAACTGACGCTGGTGTTTTGTGATCTCGTTGGGTCCACCCAGCTGGCCCAGCGGTACGACCCCGAAGACTTGATGCAGATCATGAATCTGTATCTGGATACGGCGATCGGCACATTGAAACAGCATGGTTGTCATTTGGCCTATCGTCAGGGCGATGGAATCATGGTGTATTTTGGTTATCCGAAAGCCATGGAAGACGATGCAGAGCGCGCCGTGCGTGCAGTTCTGGAGACGATCGAGGCAGTTCAGAACCTCGAGAATAAGTTCGGCGAAAAGCTGAATCTGCGCGCGGGAATCGCAACCGGCATGGTTGTTGTGGGGGTCGTGTCCTCGAAAAGTCTGGGGTCAGAGGAATTCTTGGTCGGCGAGACAGCAAATCTGGCGTCCCGGCTACAAGGGTTGGCCGAACCGGGCGAGGTGATTGTATCCTCAGAAACCATGCGCCTTGCGCAAGGCACATTCGAGTTCGAACCGCGTGGCAGCCACGATCTCAAAGGCTTCGAAAATCAGCGCAAAGTTTATTGCGTGTTAAAGGAAACTGTATCCACCAGCCGTTTTGACGCCCGGGCAGGGCGATCTGCTGTCAAGCTTGTAGCCCGGAACGACGATCTGTCGGCCCTGAGGCAGCTCTGGACTGAAGCACAGGACGGGTCAGGCCGAATGGCCCTTGTCGGCGGCGCAGCGGGTATAGGCAAGTCGCGGCTCATCAAGTCGTTGTCGGAAGCAATTGGGGTCAGGCCCCTGACACTGCAATGCACACCGCATCTGGCCAGCCTTCCTCTGCACCCCGTGGTCAGTGAACTAAGGCGCGTGTCTGGGGACCAGACGGACGACAATATCCGAGCTGCTATATTTGGTTTTGTTCAGTCCGCCCCTCGAGTCAACGAAACGGACTTGCCTGTCCTGCTGGATCTGGCGGGCATCGACTCGGGTGCTCCTGCCGAACCGGATCCTCTTAAAAAAGCACGCAAATCCATGGACGTGCTGCTGCGCAGCCTCGGCAGCATTTGCGACAGGCGTGGCACATTGCTGTTGGTGGTCGAGGATCTACACTGGGCCGATGCAACCACTCTGGATCTGCTGGACGCGCTTGCGAACAATCTGGTTGGCTTCCCCGTTCTCGTGGTTCTGTCACATCGACCAGAATACGAGCCGCCCGAGCATTTTCAGGACAAGGCGACAAGCGTTGATCTTTCACCGCTAGCACGCACCGAAGCGTCCGAACTGGTTCGCCGCGTGGCCGAACCCTATAGCCTGCCGGTTATTCTGATCCGTCAGATCATCGAAAAAGCGGATGGGGTGCCTCTGTATATCGAAGAAATGACCAAAGCGGTTCTAGACCAATTGCCCGCCGACGCACCTATCAATGCCGAGGTTCTGGACGCACTCAGCGTGCCATCCACCCTTCAGGATTCGTTGATGTCGCGCCTTGACCGGATGGAAAACGCCAAACCGGTTGCGCAGCTGGGTTCCGTCATCGGGCGCAGCTTTTCGGCCCATATGATCAAGGCGGTCGCGCAGGCTGACATGGATGTCGACCGCGCCTTGCTGCAATTGATTGCGGCCGGTGTTTTGTTGGCCACCAGCGATGAAGGATCGGCCACCTATACGTTCAACCATGCACTGGTTCAGGACACAGCCTATAACTCGTTGCTGCGGGAAGACCGACAGAAACTGCATCTGAAAATTGCCAAAGCCCTGCTGGATGGGAATAAGGCCTTTGGCAGCCCTGCCCCTGACACCATCGCGCATCACTGCGATTTGGGAGGGCTAAAGAACGAGGCCGTCACCCACTGGTTCACGGCTGGAGAACTGGCCCTGTCCCGACTGGCAAACCTTCCTGCGATATCGGCGTTTCGGGCGGCACTGCGTAATCTCGGAACAATGCCCGCCACTGACGAACGAGATGGATTCGAATTGCAGGTTCAGATGAACATTCTACCCGCCTATATGGCGATTTATGGCTGGTCTGCGGATCAGGTCGGGGAAACAGCCGCCCGTGCGATGGAACTTGCCCAGGCTCTGGGCGATGGAGAGACGCTTTTTGCGGCTACCTTCTGTCGCTGGACCAACTTCTTTGTCGGCGGTCAAATGAACCATGCTATGGAGATGGGACAAGCGCTAAATGCAATGGCCGGAATGACCGAAGATCCGGTCGCCAACGTTCTGACGGCCCGAGCCCTTAGCTTTACTCACTACTTCCGGGGTGAATTCGCCGATTGTGAACACCAGCTCGACCGCGCCTTTGCCGTCATCACGCCCGAACTTGATATGGCGATGATGCCGATGACGCAGTCCTCGACCTTGGCCTCATTGCTGGCCATCCAGGGGTGCCTGTTGTGGCAGCAAGGCAAGTTCGACGACGCCGAAGCCGCACGCCTTCAGTCTATCGAGGTAAGCAAAGCGCTGAACCATGCGCCTAACCTTGTCTATATTATGGGGGCTTGTTGTATGTTCCTGCCCTATGCGGGTGAATGGGACAGAATGGACGCCACAATGAAGGAAGCCCGCAAAATCGCGGATGAAGAAGGGTTCCTGTATCTGCATGCCATGCAGGACATCTATATGGGCCTTGCACAGGCCGGAAAAGGTAACCTTGCTGGCGTTCCGGAACAAATCGAAGCGCGTATGAACCTGATCTCCAAATCGGGCGGTAACTTCACATTCCCGCAGAATCAGATCGTGCTGTCGGAAATCATGGTCGACCATGGTGACATCGATAAAGCTCTGGACCGTCTTGAGGCGGTCTGCACCCCGGGCTGGGAACGCGGAGAAACGCTGAACAAACCGGAATATCACCGAGTGCGAGCCAAAGCCTTTGCCGCACGCGGAGAATTAGGTGCCGCCCGGGATGAAGCAGAATTGGCGCTGAAGCTGGCCAGCAGTATCGGCGCTGTTGTCCAGGAAGATCGCGCCAAGCGACTTCTGGATCGACTGAACGAAGCAAATTGAACAAAAACCAAGTGCCTCACCGATGAAGGCAGCACAACCAAGAGGGATTTGAAATGACCGACGCATTGGACTGGGGCGACGACCAGTGGAACGCTGTAAACAAAGCCGTCCATGATGAAGCGCTGCGTGCTCGGGTGGCCGCAAGTTTTCTGCCACTGTACGGGCCGTTGCCGGCTGACACGCAATCGGTCCCGCTGAACCGGCTTGAGTTGATCGATAACGAAAACGGCACCGCAAAACGTCTTGGTGTCAATGACTTTGACACCACGCGCCTGACCACAGTTTCAGTAAACGTCTACTTGAAAAACGCTCAAGTGGCGGATCCCGAATTGTCGGCAGCCATGATCATGTTCCGCCGCGCCGCTGCGATTGTGGCCCGGGTCGAAGATGACATCATTTTCAACGGTCAACCCGATACAGGAGAAGGCCCCAAACCCGCCACTGGCGCGCCAGCCTCGTTGCCGCCGATTTACACCGTCACCGGAGGTGGCAAATATGAAGGCTTACTGGAAGCGGGCGAGAAATCTTCTGGGTCGTCGTCCTCCAAGAAGAAAACCTGCACCGGACCCGAAGTGTTCGAAGCCGTGGTTGCGGGTATCAACGAATTGGAATCGCGCGGGTATCTGGGCCCATACGCTTGTGTGATGGGCAATGGCCTGTTCCAGGCTGTTACAACGCCGATGGACAACTCGATGGTCCTGCCACGCGACAGCATTCTGCCGTTTCTGGATGGTCCATTGCTGCGTTCGGGTACATTACCCGCAAACAAAGCGGCGCTTGTGTCACTGCAAGGGGCGCCGGTTGAAATCGT
The DNA here is from genome assembly GCF_013110855.1 of Ruegeria sp. HKCCD4884. Taxonomy (NCBI): domain Bacteria; kingdom Pseudomonadati; phylum Pseudomonadota; class Alphaproteobacteria; order Rhodobacterales; family Roseobacteraceae; genus Ruegeria; species Ruegeria sp. HKCCD4884. The sequence continues at coordinate 33,559 of NZ_WVRJ01000014.1, read as the reverse complement.
TGTGCCATCCGAAATCTCGGTCAAGTATCTGCAAACGTCGGCCGAAGGCGAGCATGTCTTCCGCGTGCAACAAAAATTCCGCCTGCGGATCAAGGAAGAACAGGCAATCCACACTCTCACCTGCTGACCGAGGATTTGGTCGTGCGCGAGTTTACAGACCGCGGTGTCACCCTGCGCTGGTCAGAAACGATCAGTGCGGCCGGAGACAAACGCGCCTTGATCGAGGCCGGACCATCCGTATCGCCTCATGACACTGTGCGGCTGATCTGTTCGCAAGTCGGCGGCCCCGAGCGGGCCATTCGCGGCTGGCCTCTGCACCGCGATCCCAAAACAGGTCTTCAGCACTTTGCGGCCACCTTGCCATCGGTGATGCAGGGCAAGTCGCTCAACTGGCGTCCGGTTTTGACGTCCGGGGGCCGCGAATATGACCCGGGACCTGACACGGCTCCGAGTGCGGCACCCGCGCAACAGCCAAAGCCAGCGCAGCAGTCACCGGTTCTGGAGCATATCGCCAAATTCACTGTGCCCTTCACCGGCGACTTTCATATCTCGGGCGAGACACCAGACGGTATCTGGCTGCATTTTGCGATCAAAGAAGGCGGAACAGTCGAAGGCCCGCACCTAAAAGGGGTGATTGAACCGGTTGGAGGCGATTGGATGCGCGTGCGCCCTGACGGCGTGGGGCTGCTACATGCCAGAGCGTTGATAAAGCCAACCGAAGGGGGTGCGCCGATCCTGTTTGAAGATACCGGCGTGTGTGAATTCGGTCCCGACGGTTACGCCGCAGTGTTGAAGAGTAACCTGCCCGCCACGGCCCCTGTGCGGCTCGCGCCGCGTTACCTGACATCGAACCCGAATTATAGCTGGATGAACCGGGTGCAGGGTTTTGGCATCGGCGAAGCCAGCCTGTCGGACATCACCTTGCGCTTTGACGTCTATTCCGCGAAAGGAACATCAGATGGCTGAAAAAGTTGTCATTCTTGGCGGTGGCGTGGCCGGCATGAGCGCCGCGCACGAACTGATTGAACGCGGGTTCGAGGTTGAGATCCACGAACGTCAAATGATCCCCGGCGGCAAGGCACGCAGCATTCCGGTGATGAAGGGTGAAGGCGATCACGGCTCGAAGGCGAAGCACATCAAGGCGCTGGAAAAATGGGCCGAGATGGACGGGGCCAGCTATCCTCCCGGCGTAAAACGCCCATGGTTGCCCGGCGAGCACGGGTTCCGGTTCTTCCCAAACTTCTATCGGCACATCACCGACACGATGGCCCGCACGCCTTATTACGACAAGGGCACGTGCTTTGATAATCTGGTGCCGACCACTCAGGTTCTGGTCAGTCAGTTTGACAAGCCCGGCATTATTGTGCCCGAGCGATTTCCTCGCACCCTTAAGGACGTTGCAGATGCGTTCAAGACAATTGCCTTCGCGCTCTCGCCACGGGACCAGATCGCATATGAGGATGTCGAGCACTTCGTTGCCTGCATGTGGCGGATAGCGACATCCTGCAAGGAACGCCGGTTCGACGAATACGAACGGATCGGATGGTGGGATTTCATCGGGGCGGAAGACCGCTCGGAAGCATATCAAAAGTTCCTTGCCATTGGCCTGACCCGGTCTTTGGTGGCCGCCAAAGCCACAACTGCCAGCACCAAGACCGTGGGCGACATTGCTGTACAGTTGCAGTTGGGCATCGCCACCCCCGAACCGCAGTGCAACAGGTTGCTGAATGGGCCCACAAACCTTGTCTGGATTCAACCCTGGCTGGATTACCTCAAAAGCAAAGGGGTCGTTTACAAATTCGACTCCAAGGTGACTGGCATCGAATGCCAAAACGGGCGGATTACCGGTGCGACGGTCGAACAGGATGGCAAAGAGCAGAAAGTCACAGGCGACTGGTTCATCAGCGCCATGCCGATCGAACGTATCGCGCCACTTCTGACGCCCGAGATGATGGCGGCCGATCCGGCGCTTGCCAAACTGCCGCTTCTTGCGAACGACGTGCAGTGGATGAACGGCATTCAGTTTTATTTGACCAAAGAGGTCACGCTGACCAACGGCCACGTCATCTTCATCGATAGCCCGTGGGCTTTGACCGCCGTGTCGCAAAAACAGTTCTGGCCGGGGATCAACTTTGACAACTGGGCTGAAGGCAAAACCAAGGGTCTGCTTTCAATTGACATTTCGGAATGGGACAAGCCGGGTCTAAACGGCAAGACCGCGCGCAATTGCACCCGGGAAGAGATTGCAAAAGAGGTTTGGGAGCAGCTCAAGCGCAGCCTCAATGTGGATGGCGAGACTGTGCTGCGGGATGAGGATATGCACTATTGGTTCCTCGACCCCGACATCGTGCAGGACCCCGAAGATCCCAAACGACAAAGCAATGTGGAACCTCTGCTGGTCAACCGAATCAACAGTTGGCGGCTGCGGCCAGATGCGGCCACATTGATCCCGAACTTCTTTCTGGCCTCCGATTATGTGCGCACCTTCACTGACCTTGCCACAATGGAAGGAGCGAATGAGGCCGCGCGCCGGGCGGTTAACGCGATCCTGCAACGCAGCGGATCGGATGCCCAGCCCTGCCAGATCTGGGACCTGCACGAGCCTGATATACTGAAACCGCTGCGCGCCTATGACTACGCGCGTTATCAAGCGGGTCTGCCTTGGGACAACCGGTTCGCGGTTGCGGTTGAGGCTGCACTCAAAATGGGTCAGGACACGACAGGGGTTGATCGCGGCGGCGACGGACCTTTGGCGGTCATTGGGGAACCGACTGCTGAATACTCCAAGCCCGGCGGGATCATCGAAGACCCGGCCATTGCCGAAGCGCTGCGCATGATTTGTCCGCCGAAAGAGCTTTTTGATCTGATGGCTAGCTATGAGCCCACCGCTGATCTTCCGATCCCCGGAGATGAGGTGGCCGAAGATCTAGCCTATGATCTGGGTCGCGACAGCGGTCAGTCTGATGTTCTGTCCAGGGCTCTGCCAATGACGGATGGACCCTTCGCCTCCGACCGTGCACAGAACAGCAAACCCCGCGTGATCATCTCGCAGAAGGGTTAACCATTGAAACCCGGAACCGCACATCTGGACCCTGCGGCACAGCAGGAGTTTCTGAAACAGCTGACCTCTTACGGGGATCGCGCGCGTGAAACTCTGTTGGGGCTTTTGCCAACGGGTGAACCCCAGGCTTATCTGTATGGTCCGATACGGGATTATATCGAAACATCAGGCAAAGGACTACGGCCCGCACTATTGCTGGCCACCTGCGAAGCCTTTGGCGGCAATGCCGAGGAAGCACGGGTGTCCGCAGCTGTGCTGGAGCTTTTGCACAATGCCTTTCTGATCCACGACGATATCGAAGACCAAAGCGATTTCAGGCGTGGGCGGGCATGTATGCACCAGCGGCTTGGTGTCCCTTTGGCCATAAATACAGGCGACGGGATGCAAGCGCTGGCCCTGCGGCTGTTGCGGCAAAATCTGGGTTCGCTCGGGCTGGAAACCGGAATGCGCGTTGTGGATGAGTTCGACCATCTGCTGCAGCAATCCATTGAAGGTCAGGCGTTGGAGCTGGGTTGGATACGGGACAATCGGCTGAATGTGGACGCGTCGGACTATTTGCGGATGTGTCTGAAAAAGACTTGTTGGTACAGTTTCATTCACCCCATGCGGATCGGGGCATTGATTGCGCGGCCGCAGGATGTAGCGTCTGGCGCGTTGAATCTGGATGATTTCAACGCGTTCGGCTTTTTTCTGGGCGCAGCGTTTCAAATTCAGGACGATGTTCTGAACCTTGTTGGTTCACAGGACAAATACGGCAAGGAAATTGGTGGCGACATCTATGAGGGCAAACGCACGCTGATGTTGGGTCAGCTTGGTCTGCACGTCGATGAACCGGAACAGAAGCGATTGACCGAGATGCTGTCAAACCCGCGTGAAAACCGGTCAAATCAGGATGTTGAATGGGTGCTTGAGCGTATGGGCCACTATGGCAGCATCCGATTTGCGCAAGATGCGGCCAACGATCTGCTTGCATCTGCCCGTCAGGAATTTGCGCAGGTATTTGCAGGCACCCAAGACGCCCCGCGTGCATTTCTGGCGCAGTTCATGGATTACCTCGTGACCCGTCAGGTCTGAGCACCTGCAACCTCAAACACCACAACGATCGAAGTTTGCTCGGTCCCGGTGCAGGCGATCCGGCCATGATAAGCGCCCGGTTCCGTCAAATCCGGCACGGTGACTACAATCGCTACATCTGTGGTCTCTCCGGCAACCAGTTGGATTTGGGGTGGAACAACGTTTACGCGGTTTGCAGGCAGAATATCCCCATTCGGATTGGTCAGATCACCAGGTTCGAATTGCATTTCAACCGGCTCGTCACCTTCAGCCGCAGCAAAGGACAACAAGATTGTAGCCGTACCGCCAGGGTGGCAGATCTTGCGACAGGTAAAAGGCCCTTCGAGATGTTTTTGGTTGCCGCGCTCTGTCTCAAGCACGCGGCGCGCGATATCCGAAATCGGTTGAGTGTCCGGCTGCGATGCAACAGAGCTAATTGCGCGTGACGGGTTTTCGTAGGGTTTACGCTCGAAATAAGGCATAACTTAATTTGCACCCGCGGCGTGGATCAGTAAATGGAAAATCCACCTACTGATCGCCGGGTTTGTTTATTTCCCTTTCCAAACCGGATCGCGTTTTTCGGCAAAGGCGCGGGCACCTTCCAGTTGATCTTCACTGGCATAGAGTACGTCCACAGTGCGCAGCTGACGTTTGGTGATGTGGTTCATCGCATCCTGGAATTTGGTATCCTCGGCGTCGCGCACGATCTCCTTGATTGCCGCATAAACCAGAGGCGGCCCCGAGGCCAGAAGGCGGGCAAGTTCCCAGGCACGGTCCATGAGTTGATCAGCAGCGACGATCTCATTCACCAGCCCCCAACGATTGGCTTCTTCCGCATCGAACCAACGCCCGGTCAGCAGCAGTTCCATGGCAATGTGATATGGAATGCGTTTGGGCAGCTTGACGCTGGCAGCATCTGCCACAGTGCCCGAGCGGATTTCCGGCAGGGCGAAAGTGGCGTGATCAGCGGCAAGGATCATATCCGCTGAAAGGGCAAGCTCAAGCCCGCCCCCACAGGCGATGCCGTTCACGGCTGCGATCACGGGCTTGTTCAGGTCGCGCAGCTCTTGCAGACCTCCAAACCCGCCAACACCATAATCTCCGTCCACAGCGTCACCATCGGCGGCAGCTTTCAGGTCCCAGCCCGGGCAAAAGAATTTATCGCCCGCGCCGGTCAGAATGGCTACGCGAAGCTCTGGGTCGTCGCGAAATGCGGCAAAGACCTCGCCCATGATTCTGCTGGTGGCAAGGTCAATGGCATTGGCCTTGGGGCGGTCCAGCGTCACCTCGAGGATCGTTCCGTCGCGGCGGGTTTTGATTGGGTCCATTTTTCAGGCCTTCCTTATCAGTGCATCCACCGCAACCGCGTCGTCCCGCGTGCAGAGGAGAGGGTTAATCTCGACCTCGCCAAGCGTGTCGGCGTTTTGCAAAACATAGGCCTGAACAGCATCGACTGCGGCAATGATCGAATCCATATCAGCCCCCGGTTGGCCGCGATAGCCTGCAAGCAAAGGCGCAATTTTCAGCTGACCAAGCGCCGTGCGGATGTCTTCAGGCGCGCTGGGCACCAGCAGAGAAACTGTGTCACGCATGACTTCAGTCAGCACGCCCCCTGCCCCAATGGTCAGTACAAACCCATGCGCCGGATCACGAACGACACCAACCAAAAGTTCCGCGACAGTTCCCGTGATCATCTCTTCTATCAGAATGGCTTCGGTGCCGATTTCGGCCGCTACATCGGCCACGTCTTCGGCCTGGATGCCCAGCCGAACGGCGGCGTGTTCTGACTTGTGCGCAAGCCCAACGCCTTTAACAGCAAAAGGTGCTTGCATGTCCTGCAACGCTTTGCGGATTTCTTCTTCGCCACTGACTGTGCGGTTTTGAGGGATGCGCAAACCGCATTCAGCCAGCGCCTGTTTGGACACCCCCTCGGTAAGGGTTCGCGACGCCTCGGCGCTGCCTGGCAGCAAAACGGGCAGCAAACAGGGGGCACGGACCTGACCCGCCGCGCGCGTGGCGGCAAGCGCTTCACGGATACCCATAAAAGGCACGACGCCGCCTGTCATCAGGTCATTCGCCACATCTTCAGGCAGTAACTCTGGCAGGGTCGCGACAATGGCAAACCGTGCCCCAGTGTCCGCACGAACTTGCAAGGCCGCCCGCGTTGCACAGGTCCAATCTGTGGCGTCGGTGGTCGGATAATCGACGATAGAAAACGTCAGGTCGATATCCTCACCCGTCATACCGGACCATGCCTGCGACATCGCGCGTTCATCGCGCCAGATATAGGTGTGATAATCCAGCGGATTGTTCAGCGCCACCATAGGACCAAGCGCATTGCGTAGATGGGTCTTTTTATCATCACTTAGCGGTGGGAAGGTCAAACCGGTGCCGACGGCCATATCTGCAATCAGGCTCGCCTCGCCCCCCGAACAGCTGATCGAGGCTATGTTACCGCTGGGTAATGGACCGTAGCAGTGCAGCAGTTTCAACGTTTCGAGGAAATCCGGTAGCGACGAAAGACGCGGGATACCAAGCCGGTCCAACAACGCCTGCGCGCCCGCATCACTTCCTGCCAGAGACGCGGTATGAGACACCGTCGCTGCCTGCGCCTGTTCCGAAGCGCCGACCTTTAGGGCGACCAGCGGAATGCCCTTTGCATGGGCCTTTGCGGCCAGCGCCTCCCACTCGCGGATGTCCTTGAAACCTTCGACGTGCAGACCCAGGGCTGTCACGCGCGGATCATCAAGCAAGGCCGCAGCGATCTGCGCCTGACTGGTTTGCGCCATGTTTCCGCAAGCCACCATATAGGCAATCGGCAAGCCGCGTTTCTGCATGGTCAGGTTGATCGAGATATTCGAACTTTGAGTCAGGATCGCGACGCCTTTGTCCACCGGCGTCGCCCCGTGCTGATCCGGCCACAACAGCGCACCGTCCAACGCATTGATATAGCCATAACAGTTGGGGCCAAGTATGGGCATGTCACCGGCTGCGGCGATCAGCTGCGCCTGCAAGTCCCCGCCGGTGTCGTCTTCAGCGACGGCTTCGGAAAAACCCGAGGCAAAACAGACCGCCCCACCCGCGCCCATGCTGGAGAGGACCTGAACCGCCTCAATAGTGGCGTGGCGGTTGATGCCAATGAACACCGCATCCGGGGCTTCAGGCAGGTCTTCGATCTGGCCATAAACCTTGTGTCCCGCGATTTCGTTGGCTTTGGGATGAACTGGCCAGATTTGCCCGGCATAGCCCATACGTTCGGATTGCAGAATAACCTGCTGACACCAGGCACCACCGCCAATGACAGCGATAGTTTTCGGGCGCAAAAGCCGGGTCAGGTCTTTGTTCATGGTCAGGCGCCCAGTGGACGCAGAAGATCACGGCTGATGATGTGGCGCTGAATTTCACTGGTGCCGTCCCAGATGCGTTCAACGCGTGCATCGCGCCAGAAACGCTCGATCGGGAAGTCGTCCATCAGACCCATACCACCATAGATTTGCAGCGTCGCATCCGTCACTCGCGCCAACGTTTCAGAAGCATAAAGCTTGGCCGAGGCAATCTCACGGTTCGAAGGCAGGTTTTGGTCCAGACGCCAGGCGGCGGCAAGGGTCAGCCAGTCGGCGGCGTCGATCTCGGTGATCATATCTGCGATCTGGAAGCCTACACCCTGAAACTTTCCGATAGGCTGGCCGAACTGCTTGCGCTCGGCCGCATAGTTCAGCGCATAGTCAAAGCAGCGCCGCGCGCGCCCAACCGAGAACGCCGCAACCGTCAGGCGAGTTGCGTAGAGCCATTCGTTCATAACGGCAAAACCACCATCGACTTCGCCCAGAACCTGTGCATCCGGCAGACGGCAATTGTCGAAATAAAGGATATAATTCTTGTAGCCCTTGTGGCTGACCGAATTGTACCCTTCGCGCACTTCAAAGCCCGGGGTGCCGCGATCCACCAGGAAAGTGGTAATGCGCTTTTTGGGGCCTTTGGGGGTTTCGTCCACGCCGGTTGCGATAAAGACAATGAAGAAATCCGCGTGTTCCGCACCAGAAATGAAGTGTTTCGAGCCGTTGACTACCCAGTCACCCCCATCGCGCACTGCCTGACATTTCATGCCGCGCACGTCCGACCCGGCATCCGGTTCGGTCATCGCCAAAGCATCCATCTTTTCACCGCGTACGGCAGGCAGCAGATAACGTTCGCGTTGCTCATCATTGCAGGCCATCAGGATGTTTTGCGGGCGTCCAAAGAAATGCGTCAGCGCCATCGATCCGCGGCCAAGCTCACGCTCAACAAGAGTGAAATCCAGATGGGACAAGCCCGCGCCACCAACCTCTTCAGGGAAGTTACAAGCGTAAAATCCCAAGTCGATGCATTTCTGCTTGATCTCGTTGCCCAACTCGAGCGGGACGGTACCGCTGCGCTCGACCACCTCTTCATGCGGATAGATTTCGTTTTCAACAAAGCTGCGGACCGTCGAGACGATCATTTCTTGTTCTTCGGACAAACCGAATTGCATGGCGCGTATCCCTTGGATCAGTAGTTGACCCAAAGAACGTCATCCCTCAAATTCTCGACATGCAGTTTTAGGCGTACATCATGCAGAATTCGAAATTTTTGCCACGGCGATACAACATTCTGCTCTTCAATGGGTTCTCGAACCATTGCCTAGCAAACATGGTCGAACCACTGCGAGCGGCGAACAACATGTCACGGCAGACGCTCTATGAGTGGAGGTTCTGCTCGCCGGACGGAACACCGGTCCAAAGCTCGAGCGGGCTGAGTGTCACGCCGGACGGAGCGATTGGGGATCAAAGGGGCGATGTCCTTGTGGTCATGCCGTCTTATGGTTTTCTGAAACTCGATACACAGGCAACCATTCGGGTCGTGCTGGCAGCGGCAAAACGGCATACGCAGATCGCAGGATTGGATACCGGCAGCTGGCTTTTGGCGCGGGCGGGTTTGCTGGACGAGCATCGGGCAACCATTCACTGGGACGAGTTATCTCGGTTCGAAGAACAGTTTCCGGCGGTTGAAACCTTGCGTGAACGCTTTGTCATCGATGGCAATCGGCTGACCTGTTCCGGGGCGATGGCGGCGTTCGATCTCGCCTTAGCACTTATTCGGCAGGATCACGGCCCGCTATTGTCTCTGGAGGTGGCGCAATTACTGATGGGGCGAAACGGGCGCGATCCCTATTCTTTGCCATTGAAATCCGAAGACAAACTGGTCAATCGGGCGTTGGACGTGATGCAGGCAAATATTGAAACCCCGTTGTCAATCACACAGATCGCGCGGCGCATCGGATGTTCGCAAAAACGGATCGAAACCCGCATACGTGCCGAACTGAAAACCACCCCGCAGGCACTTTATCGGCGTTTGCGACTGACGCTAGCGCGTAATCTGGCAGAGGAAACAGAACAATCCATCGCCGAGATCGCTGGGCGTTGCGGGTACGAAAACGCCAGCGCGATGACCCGCGCGTTCAAAGCAGAATTCGGTCAGGCCCCGACCGCGTTTCGGTCAAGCTGACCCTGTATCCGATGGCTCACCCTCAGACCCGCGCGTCACGCTTTTCCTGTTCGATCCGGCGGCGAATATGGATGTAGTCGATGATGCCATAGACCAAAATCAAAACTGATAAAGGTAGAACAGCCATTCCAACCCAGACAAAAACCGAATCCGCATCCGCAAACTGCATTAATCCAAATCCTGCAATCGCCACCCCCAAGGCGGTTTTTACATAGGCCAGCAAGGTGCGCCGGTTGGCCAACTCGGTTCGTAGAAAGGCCAACACCGTATTGTCCAGTGCGCGTCGGGACTTGAGATCGGAAGGAGGGGTTGGGTCAGCCATGCCTTATGGATGCGAAATTCGCTGCCGGACTCAAGTGAAAACCTCACCACATCGCTTGAAGGCCGAACCAGAACGCAATCCAGCACAAAGCTACACTCAGCAAAATGTTCCCTGCTGCCATCAGGATGGTACGCTCGCGGTGGAGTTGCAGGGACTGATAGGCAAAGCTGGAAAACGTGGTGAAGCCTCCGCAGAAACCAAAGACCAAACGGCGTTCCTCCTCGGGCATTAAGTGGGGTTCACCCAGATAACCCGCCCACAAACCCAGCAACAGGCAACCCACCACATTCACGATGAGTGTCGAAAGCGGCAGTTCATGCGTGATCATACGGTTGAGCATATGCCGAGCGACCGCGCCCAGACCGCCGCCCAAAGCAAATGCTGCGTGTAAATAGAGATCACTCATCCGGGTGCTCTCCTGCGTGGTACTTGCGCCCGATCGCTTCACCCAGGATGGCGGCGGCAAGACCAAAAACAATTTCAAGGGCCAGAGCTGCGACCATATAGGCGATATCTGCTTGGGACAGCCGGTCGAGCTCGGCTACGAATGAGGAAAAGGTCGACAACCCACCGCAAAACCCAACCGCGCCTAGATGGATGACATGGGCATGAACCCTGTGCCGCACCGCATAGAGCCAGCCGATGAACAGACAGGCGGCAATATTGATCCCGAAGGTTGCAGTCACGAAGGGCACGCCGGGTATTTCAAGCGACAGCATTTCGCGCAGCATCGACCCAAGCGCGCCGCCGACAAAGACGGCGAGATACATGAGTGTTCGCTGCAAGTCCTTGGCCCCCTGATCAGAATCGCATTCTTCGATCTACGTCCATACAGGCTTGGGGATTAAACGCCAATGATCGACCCTTCAGTGCGTCAGAACCGTTGGGCCGATGCACGCTCCCAATCGCTTGCAAATCCCGCAGGGACACTGTCTGACAGCAACCCACCTTCGGGAAGCCGTTCATAAAGGTCCGCATATGTGAACTCTTTTTCGTCTGTTGAGCGGCGCAGAATATCCGAAGGGTGCAAGTCCGTGACCTTTTCGTAGCCCATTGCACCCAGAATTTCGCGGAAGCTTTCCAGCGTGGCATCATGATAGCGATGCACCCGCTGACGCTTTTGCGGCACATTCACGGCCTTTGCACGTTCCTGATCCTGAGTGGCGATGCCCGTGGGACAGCGGTTGGTATTACAATGCAGCGACTGGATACAGCCCACGGCAAACAGCATCGCGCGGGCCGAATTGCACATATCTGCGCCCAAGGCGAGTTTTTCGATCATGTCATAGCCTGTTGCGACCTTACCGGAACAGATGACTCGGACCTTGTCGCGCACACCGATGCCACGCAAGCAGTTATCGACAAAGATCAACCCTTCGTTCAACGGCATCCCCAACCTGTTGGAATATTCCACTGGCGCAGCGCCAGTGCCGCCTTCGGCTCCGTCGACTGTGACGAAATCGGGCAAAATCCCGGTATCCAGCATTGCCTTGCAGATACTCATGAATTCGGACCGTTTACCGATACACAGCTTGAAACCCACTGGCTTGCCGTCCGACATCTCACGCAGATGCTGCACAAACTCCATCAGCCCGGTGGGGGTATCAAATGCCGAATGTGCAGGGGGTGAGATCACGTCTTTATGGGGTTCAACACCGCGAATTTCTGCGATTTCCTCGTCGACTTTGACCGCAGGTAGAACCCCGCCATGGGCAGGTTTCGCACCTTGGCTCAGCTTGATCTCAATGGCTTTGACCACGTCCTTTTGGGCTTTCTCTGCAAACTTGTCTTTGTCAAACCCACCTTCGGGGGTGCGGCAGCCGAAATAGCCCGTGCCAATCTGCCAAATGAGATCACCGCCTTCCGCCAAATGATGCGGGCTAATACCACCCTCTCCTGTGTTATGGGCAAACCCACCGTCTTTGGCGCCACCATTCAACGCCCGGATCGCGGTATGGCTCAGCGCTCCGAAGCTCATCGCTGAAACGTTCAGGCGCGACGCATCGTAAGGCTTAGAGCATTGAGGCCCACCCAGCGTCGCCCGCTCTTCGCTTTTTTCCACTTCTTTCGGCAACAGAGAATGGTTGGTGCGGTGATAGCCTACCTGCGTGATGTCGTATTGGGTGCCAAACGCCTGTGTATCCTGTTGGCCCTTGGCACGGGCATAGACCAGACCGCGCGTGATGCGGTTGAAGGGCCGGCCGCTTTCGTTGGTTTCAACAAAGTACTGGCGTATTTCTGGGCTGACGAATTCCAGCATGTAACGAAAATGGCCCAGAACCGGGTAGTTATTAAGCACATTGTGCTTGGTCGTCATCAGGTCATAAGCCCCGATTGCGATATAGGGCAGCACGATCACCAACAGCCACAGTGCTGGGGTCCAAAACCAGCCAAGCAGCAAGGTCAGGGGCAGGCCGAAAAAGGCCACCGCGTAGTATATGTTGCGTACAATCATGCGTCCGATCTCCGGTTTCTAAATTGGATTGGCACCCGCGTTACAGCTGCGCCTTGAGCTCTTTGACCCAATTGTCCCACTGGGCGTGGTCGCCCTTCGCCAGCAGGATCCCTTCTTTCAGTTTGGACATACCAAAGCCCCAGGCCATCTTGGTGTCCACATGTGGGGGCATCACCAATTCACCCGGCGTGACCATGGCGTCGATGATGAACGGCTTGGTGCTGGCTTTGGCCTGCGCGATGGCATCTTTGATGTCAGCGGCGTGTTCCACACGCACGCCATCCCCACCGCAGACCTTTGCGTATTCGGCGAAATCCGGGTTCACCAGATCCGTGGCCATCGGGTTCACGGCATAGCCCGCAACCTCCATCTCCATCTTCACAAAGCCCAGCGTTTGGTTGTTGAACACAATCACCTTGATTGGCCAGTCGTAGCGCACGGCGGTCACGAAATCCTGCATGGACATACCGAAGCCGCCGTCGCCACAGAAGGTCCAGACCTCACGCGAGGGATCGAGCGCCGCTGCTCCAAGCGCCGAAGGCAAGCCAGAGCCCAGAGAGGAATGGTTGAATGAACCCACCATTCGCCGCCCACCCTTCATTCGGGTCTGCCGCGCCACCCAGACGGTGCATTCACCAATATCCATGGCAAAAACCGCATCCTCTGCGGCCTGATTGGAAATCTCGCGGGCGAATAACTGCGGGTGCAGCGGTTCGCTGGCACGTTCGAGGCTGGCCTCTTTGTCCTGTTGCGCCAGCCACTTGTTGCAGAGTTTAACCTGGTGATCGGCGAAGTTTCGGTCTTCTTTCTCGGCTATTTGAGGCAGCAGCCGGTCCAGCGTCGCTCCGACATCCCCCAACAGGCCCGATGCGATAGGCGCACGGCGACCCAGATTTTCGACGCTGCGGTCGATCTGCACGATCTTGGCCGTCTCTGGCAGGAACCATTCATAGGGAAAGTCGGTGCCCAGCATCACAAGCACATCGCAATCGCGTACCGCGTGATAGCCGCCGGGGTTGCCGATGAGACCAGTCATGCCAACCACATTCGGGTCGTCGTAGTCGAAGATATCCTTGCCCTTCAACGTATGCGCAAGCGGAGCGTTGAGCTTTTGCGACAGGGCCAACACCTGATCCTTGGCCTCGCGGCAGCCAACGCCAGCGAAAAGCGCCACCTTCTTGCCTGCGTTTATGATCTGCGCAGCACGGGCAATCTCATCTTCGGGTGGGATCAGGGTAGAAGGCTGTTTCAAAAGCGGGTGGAACTGGTGCAGGCTGGGCACCTTTTGTTCGGATACATCGATGGGCAGTTCAATCCGCACCACCTCGCGGTTGATGAGCGCACGTTGCACGGCGATCTGGGCAAGACGCGGCATCTGATCCGGTGTGTGGATCACCGCCTGATAGTCGCACACATCATCAAAGGCTTTTTCCAGGTTCACTTCCTGATGATAACCGGTTCCGCGTTCCCGGTGGGCGACCTGGCCAGTGATCGCTACGACACCGGCGCCTTCGCGTTTGGCGTTGTAGAGCCCGTTAATCAGATGCAACGCTCCGGGTCCAACCGTGCCGGCACAAATCCCGATACCGCCTGTCAGATGTGACTGGGCATAAGCCGCATAAGCTGCGTTTTCTTCGTGCCGCAGCCCTTTCCACTCAAACCGGTCATCCCCGCGCATGGCTTCGAGGAAAGGGTTCAGCGCGTCGCCAACCACGCCAAAGATCTGACGACCACCTGCATCCGCCAAAATGTCCAGCAGGACTTCACACACGTTTTTCGCCATGTCTCTCTTCTCTCGTTTCGAGCAAATTCAACAAGATGTAGCCAACATCGTGTCTGCCTTTAATTCAATAGCCATCCTAAAAATCAAAGTCGCTTCACCGACTTTTCAAATCACACAAGGGTCAATTGGATGTGACGTACACAAACACAGCATGGTCCTGTAGGCCCATAAAGTGCCACAAGTTCAAAGTGTTTTTGACAGTTAGCTAGGCGATGCAGGCGAAAGCTGGCACAAAGCCGCACATATATTCAAAAAAGAACGCGTTGCGGTTCTGGAATCGACACCGCAACGCGTGCTTGAAAAACTACTGGCAGTGTATCGGACTATTCCCGACCCACAGTTTGACCATCTTCATCGAAAAAGTGCAGCTTGCTGGTCGGGAAATGCAAACCAATTTGTGCGCCTGGTTTGAGGTCCGTGTCTCCATTCAAACGCACAGTGACGTTTTCTTCAGCACCGACATCGACAATTAGGAACGTATCGGCACCCAGGTATTCGATCACCTCGATCACGCCGTCGGTCTGGCCCTCGCCCGCTGTAACCACTTCGATGTGTTCAGGGCGCACACCCAATCGGTTGGCTTCGCCGGAAAACGCAAATTGGCCCCCTCTGCCATGTGCCAGCGTATAGCTGCCGCCTTGAGCGGAACAGGGCAACACGTTCATTTTCGGGCTTCCAATGAACTGGGCCACAAACAGATTGGCCGGACGTTCATAGAGCTCGCGGGGCGTACCGACCTGCGCGATCTTGCCGTATTCCAGAACCACGATCCGGTCGGCCAGCGTCATGGCTTCGACCTGATCATGGGTCACATAGATCATCGTCCGCTTGAGGCTTTGGTGCAGCTTGGCGATCTCGTACCGCATCTCGACCCGCAGGGCCGCATCGAGGTTCGAAAGCGGCTCGTCGAATAAAAAGGCGGTGGGATCACGCACAATGGATCGGCCGATGGCAACGCGCTGGCGCTGTCCACCTGACAAGTCTTTTGGCCGGCGTTCCAAAAACGGTCCAAGCTTCAAAACCTCTGCCGCTGTATTGACCTGCTCTGCGATCTCAGCCTTTGGCACTCCGGCTACTTTCAGCGAGAACCCCATGTTTTCGGCAACCGTCAGATGCGGGTAAAGCGCATAAGATTGGAACACCATCGTCAACCCGCGTTTCGAGGGCGGATGATCGGTGACGTCAGTGTCATTGATCAGAAGTGACCCGCGCGAAATATCCTCGAGCCCACCAATCATGCGCAACAAGGTGGATTTGCCACAGCCTGAAGGGCCGACAAAAACAATGAATTCACCCTCTTCGATCTTGAGGTCCACGCCTTTGATGACCTGGGCTGACCCAAACCATTTTTCGACGGATTTTAGTTCAATGCTGCCCATTAGCTTCTCCCTGCCCAGTGAAGCCAGACGGCGGCTGTCCATGTGAACGCAGTGCCACCGGCTGGGCTGCCGGCCTTTGGATCAAAATATTCAGCAAATCCGTAGTTCGAGATCAGCTTTGCAGTTTTCTGACGCAGGTCTTCTGCCTGCTGCGTGTAGCCCATGTCTTCCAGCCCAAATCCGATCATCATATTCATGATGGCCCAGGTCGGACCGCGCCAATACCGGCGCGCATCAAAGTTCGGCATCGATGTATCGTAGCTTGGAACTGGATAAGGAACGGTCTCCAAAACCGAATTCAAACGCCCCAACATCTTTTCTGAATCGATACCTGCATACCAGCACATGTAAGACGCGTTTGAGATGCTGCCCGCCCACTCGCCTGTATACGCGTCACGGGAATCAAAGCTGCCCAGGTCTTCATTCCATAAAGACCGCGCACCGTTTTCGAGCCGATCGACATCCGCACGCAATCCTTCGGCTTCAAGACCAAGTTCTTCGCTTATGGCCAACAGATCTCTTGCCGCGCGCAACGCCGTGAATGTCATCGTTGGGTCGGCAACCCGAAATGGGTTCTTTTCCAGCAGGATCTGCTGATCCCATTCGGCCTCACGACCAATCTGAACCAGCTTGATGTACCGGTCATAGTCAAATTTGGTAGGCCGGTCGTCGCTGTTTACGTGTGTGGTGTCTCGGCGCTGATACTCACCGACATCTGAAGCGTCCATGCGCGCCATCGATTTGTCCCAGTCGGGAGCGTTGTCGCGCCCGGCTTCCCATGGATGCGTCGTGCAGACCGCATCCCGGTCATCCAGACGCCACTTCATGATCCATCGATGCCAAGCCAGTAACTTTGGAAACAGATCGCGCAAGCGTTGCTCGCCAGCGACGCGGTCCTGCTCCCAAATCTTGCGGACCATTGTCGCCGCAATGGGGGGTTGAATTATCCCCGACGACAAAATCGGGCCGTTGCACCCCCAAACGTCCGGGCCAGGGAAATATCCGTCATCCTGCTGGTGGAACAGGATGTGCGGCACCATGCCGTCCGTCCATTGGCCCGAGAACAGCGTTTCGACCTCGGTCCAGGCGCGGTCAATGTCGAATTCTGCAAATCCCAGGGCAGCAATCGCGCTGTCCCAGTTCCATTGATAAGGGTACAGCCCCTCGGTCGGGATTGTGTAACCACCGCGATCATTGGCAATCAGAATATTGCGCGCTTCGCGGTCCGGGTTTGTATGTTGGTTCATCTCAGTCATCCTTTGACGGACCCCGCAGTCAGGCCCTTGGTCATGAAACGTTCAAGTCCCAGAAACAACGCCATGATCGGCAAGGTGGCGATCACCGCACCAGCCATTAAGTGTTGTCGGGGAATTTCCGAGGAATTCAGCATTGTAACGCCTCGGGTCAGAGTGAATTTCGACGGATCGTCCAGCAGCATGAAAGCAAGCAGGAACTCGTTCCAGGCAATCATGAAAACATAGAGCGATACCGAGGCCAGCGCAGGCAGGCTGAGCGGCAGGGTGATCTTCCAAATCACAGCCAAGCGCGACAGACCATCCATCAGACCAGCCTCTTCCACTTCGGTGGGCAAGCCACGGAAATAGCCTTGCAGCATATAGAGTGCGACGGGGATCGTCGTGACCGGGTAGATCATGACAATGCCAAGGATCGAGTTTCGCAGGCCCGTCAGCGAAAACGCGATATAAATCGGCAGCGCCAGAACGATCATCGGAACCATGTAGATCAGCAGGATCGATCGCGAAAACGCCTTTTGCCCTTTGAACCGGAACCGTGCCACCGCATAGGCACCGGGGACGCTGAACAGCAACGTGATGAACACAGTCAGGACCGAGACATAGAAGGATGTCCAGAGATAAGTGCCGAAATTGAAGTCACGGAACAGCTCGGTATAGCTGCGGAACAACGCGGTGCCCTGGCTCAGGTCTACTGAGAAATCCAGCGGGTTCTGCAACAGCGCCTGCTGCGATTTCAGGCTGGTCATCACCATCACATAAAATGGGATGACGACAATGGCCGTGAAAAAGATATACCCGAATCCGGTACAAAAGCGGATCACCGCATCTTCGAATTCATGGCGTGTCAGTTCGGCGAAAGGCAGTTCTTTGAGGATCTCGGCCAAAGACAGGTGCATGACAACCGCAACGGCGATGATTGTGATCAGACTTGCCAGCACCGTCGTATCCGGGCCAATCAGAACGGGGCCCAAACCGCTTAGGCAAGACAAACCCAATAGCACAGAGATCGCCAAACGCGCCGGAGCATGGCGCGCCGGAAACGCAACATAGGTAAGACCTGCCACCGCGCCCCAGATCAGGCTCAAACCCACCTGCGGGCGAAACGCTGCGCCCGTGGCGAAGGACATGCTGACGGCGACAGTGCTGGCAATGATGACCAACCAGAGTGCGCCCAGAACCGGGCCAGTGATGAAACCTTTGCGCATCACAGACCCTCCTCACGGCTGATGAAGCGGAAGAAGACAAAGCTGAAGGCGATCAGGCACAGCAGGATGACCACGGCCACCGCCGCGCCTGCCCCGATATTCGAGATTGCAAACGCCTGCTCGTAGACATTCACAGTCAGTGTGCGGGTACCCGCGTTACCACCAGTCAGCAGGAAAATGTCGTCGAACTTGTTGAACGTCCAGATGAAGCGCAACAGGAACAGCACCGACAGGATGCCCAACAGTTGCGGAATGCTCAGCAACCAGAACTTCTGGAAGGGCGACGCGCCATCCATATCAGCCGCTTCATACATGCTGCTATCAATGGATTGCATCCGCGCCAGAATGAACAGGAAGGACAGCGGGAAATAGCGCCAGATTTCGAACACCGTGACCATGATCAGTGCCAAAGGGCGTTCGCCGAAAAAGTTGATCGGCGCACTGGTCAGACCCATCTGGATCAAAAGCGCATTGGCAGAACCCGAAAACGGATCAAACAGCGTGACCCATGTAAAGGCCACCGCAATGACAGGAGCGACATAGGGAAACAAGTAAAGGCCCCGGATGACCCCCTGTCCTTTGAAGCTTTTATTCAGCAAAAGCGCTGCAAACAGGCCCATGACCAAGGCACCAATGGTTCCGAACACCGTATAAAACAGCGTGACCCAAAGCACGCCCCAGAACTCAGACCCGTCAAAGACGCGAGCATAGTTTTCGAGGCTGAATTCAAAGTTGGTCAGAACGTTCGGCCCGCTTCCGGTCACACGCGGTTCTGACGCTTCGACCACGTCTTCAAAGGCATCGGGGTCGCCGTCCACGTCAACGGGAATGCGGATACGCTCGCGCTGGCCCCCTTCCAAAGTGCCGAAGTCACAAAACAGGTCCTGCCCGTCCAAAACGCAGGGGGCGGCAACGTCCCCCGCGACGACACCGTCGGGCAGAACGTCGCTAAGGGTGACACCGTCGATTGCGATCTCCTGACTGGAGTTGCGCAGACGGTATTCAATCCGCAGATCGTCGCCCGATCCGCGCAGGCTTTCACGCACAACCGGTGCGGGTGGGCGGAGATCGGACAGGGTAAACGGCTTGAAGCTGATCCAGAAGATTGCCAGCAAAGGCAAGATCACCACAAGCGATACACTGATCACGGTCGGAGCCAGCAGCGTCCAGGCCAGACGCGCCTCGCGTTTGGCTAACGCCCCGGTTCCGGTCGGTGGGGTGGCCGAAGTCATGGGGTACCTCGAAGGGTTGGGTGCAGCGGCGCGCACGCCGCTGCAGTTGCCACTAGATTACTGAACCTTCGCCAGCTCTTCGTTCATGGCTGCAACCGCTGCGGCTGCGTCGATCTCGTCATCAATGTACTGACGTACAACACGATTGATGGCCTGAGAGTTGATCATTTTCGACGCCAGCGCCAATTGACCTTCGGCTACGCCCCAGCGCTGCGCCACGTCCAGACCACCAACAATCTCGTCGATCATTGCCTGTTCATACAGCTCGCCCAGAGGGGCCTTGCGATCGACACCGACGGGCAGTTCCGCCCAGGCTTCAGAGAACGCGGTCGGATTGTCTGCATTACCACGGCGCACGGGGAACTTACCCTCAGGCGCAATAGCCAGCGTCTGGGTATAGCCGTCATCCATGGCAAACTTTACGAATTCCATCGCCGCGTCGGTGTCTGCATCGTTGGTGATACCGAAATACCGCACATCACCCCAGGCCGCGCCATCGGGGTTCGACGGGCCGGACAGTTTGGTAACGATACCAGTCTTGCTGGCCAGATCGCGCGAGGTCGGGTCGTCGTTGATGGTCGGCGGGGCGCTGTCGCGCAGACCAGCCAATTCGTCCAGAATAAATGGCGACCATATGATCATGGCGGCTTTACCATCAAAATACAGCTCGCGCGATTGCTTCCAGAACAGCTCACCCGGAGGCGAAGCTTTGGAAATAGCCTTGTAGAAATCCAGAACTTCGGTGGTCTTGGCCTCATCAAGCGGCTGGAACCCATCGGGGCCAACAGGGCTGACACCGTTTGCCAGGAAAACATGCTCCAGCACCTGGCTCATGAAGTTCTCGTCAACTTTGGTGGCCGAAACAAAACCATACATTTCTGGCGGGTTATGCAACGCCTCAAGTGCGGCCTGAATATCTGCAAAACTGTCAGGCGCCTCCAAGCCGGCCTCTTCGAACAGGTCCTTGCGATAGACAACCATTTGCGTCCAGCCATCCACCGGAACCGAGGCGGTTTCACCATTGAACGCTGCCATGCCCAAGGCACCCGGAGCGAAAGTATCAGCGCCCAGTTCTTCGATCACTTCGGTCGCAGCTTCGGTGTCCAGAATGCCCGCTTCGGCCCACGGCAGGGCGTACTGCAACGGGTGGTAGACCACATCTGGCAAGTCACCTGCGGCAAAGGCTGCGGTTGCGCGGGTGCCCAAATCCGTTTCTGTGACAGGGATCACCTCAACGGTTGTACCGGTCTCAGCTTTGAACTGGTCAGCCATTTCCTGCTGTTTCGCCAGACGCTCGGGCTGCTCTTCGGTCGTCCAGAAACGGATCGTGTCCGCCTGTACCGACATGGCCGTCAGCGCCAGTGCCAACGAAGAGCCGAGCATCAGCCTAGCTGCTTTTGGTGTAAGTTTCATGGTCGGTTTCCTCCCCGATTGTCTTCCATGGATTGTTTGATTTTTTTCGCCAACTCGTTCGACGTCAGCAGTGGCGGCCCGTCAGAGTCGCGTTCGATCAGCACCGCCTGGCTAAGCTCGCGCAAAGTTGCGGGTTCTTCCCCGCGGGTCTGACGTATAAGCATCGTTGCAAGGCGTTCGCCTGCCCGTTTGGAGTCGACGCTGAACGTCGTCAGCCCGGGGCTGGCGTATTGGCATTCCGGGACCCCGTCATATCCAAGAACCGAGACATCGCGCCCGATCTCAAGGCCAAATTCTGCGCAAACAGAGTAGCTTCCCAGTGCCGCTTGGTCTGTCGCAAATACTATCGCGGTAGGCGGGACAGGAAGACGCAATACAGCGCGCGCTTCAGCGGCCCCTTCTTCGCGGGTGCGGGCCCCTTCGCGGATCAATTCGGGATCGACTGGCAATCCTGCAGCCCTAAGCCCGTCGACATAGCCATCCCGACGCAGGTGGCTGTAGTTGAACTTTGGATCACTGCCGACAAACCCGATACGGCTGTGACCAAAACGGACCAGACGTTCGACCGCGCCGCTCATGGCTTTTTCACCGGAAATATCAAACCACGACGTATCGTCCTGATAGCCGGTTCGACCATATCCTGTCCGACCATAAAGGATGAAAGGCACCTGCAGGTCGCTGAGGTACCCAACTCGCGCGTCATCTACTTCGGTACGCGGCAGGATAAATCCATCGGCCTTTCGTTCTTCGACCAAACGGCCCAAAACATTTAACATGTCCTGCTTCGACTTCGCGGTCGAAATTGTCATCGTCCAGTCAGACGCACTTGCAGCTTCACAAGCCCCTGCCAGAAAGTCCTGAAAAAACGGATTGTGCCGGTCCGGTTCTTCACTGTTGATGACCATGGCAATGGCACGCACGCGCCCTGTTCGAATAGCCTGAGCATGGCTGAGCGGGCGATACCCCATCTTGCGCGCCGTCACCTCAACACGCTTTCGCGTTGATTCTGAAATGTCGGAATACCCGTTCAATGCACGCGACACGGTGCTTTTCGAAAGGCCAAGGTGATGTGCCAATTCGTCAAGCTTCACCCGCCCACCGGACGCGGCGCGCTGGGACCGGATTTGTCGCTGTTGCAATTCGGGATTCGCCATCATTCTTTCATTTAACTGCTCCGAAACCGGTTTCGGCAATCAAAAAATTAATTCCAGCACCCCGCGACGGACAATCACTCCCAATCAACGAACAGGTCACAACACCAACACTTAGACATCACCGCAGCCGATGAGTTTAAAGCGGAACACCTCTGGAATTCGCAGATGACCCTCCCAATGCCGCAATCGGGAGTTGACCATGATCAAGTTTTTCTGTCATCAACGCGCCATGTTCGGTTCCGGGGAGTCACCCGGAGGCAATAGGGAATGCAGTGCGGCACATTCTTGGCCAATTCTGCAACTGCCCCCGCAACTGTAAGCGGCGAGCGAGACTGATTACGCCACTGGGTCACACCCGGGAAGGCCAGTTTAGCGTTAAGACCCGCAAGTCAGGAGACCTGCCGAACATGCGCCCTCGGAAAGGGTGCTCATCATCGGCGACGGGGTGTGCGCCGGATCTGTTTGCCTGTTGGGGCAGATAGTTTCGCATTCCCCTATGTCAAAAACCAATGCGTGCCGGGGAAGGCGCGACGTGAGAAGGACGTATTTGTGAAACACTTTTTGTTGGCCGCGGCCGCTACTGCGGCGCTGCCCGCGCTGGCTCAGGCTCATTTCTTGCTGGAATACACCGAGGATACCATGATCGAGCGTCCGGGCGACGTTCCGGTCAAGTTGGTCTTCTGGCATCCGTTTGAAGCCGGGCACGTGATGACCCTGGAAAAGCCAGAAGAATTCTATGTGATCCACAACGGCGAAAAGACCGATCTGTTGGGTACATTGGAAGAAACCACATTCGAAGGCCCCGAGAACAGCGCCAAAGCCTTTCTCGGTTCGGTCCCGGTGAAACGTTCCGGCGACTATGTGCTGGTGACGGTACCTGCGCCTTACTACGAAGAATCCGAGGATATCTATATCCAGCAGATCACTAAGGCTTACCTGAACCGCAATGAACTGCCCACCGACTGGGATCAACCGCAAGGTCTGGCGACCGAAATTCTGCCGTTGAACAAGCCCTATAACGTCATTGCAGGTTCCACCTTCACCGGCCGTGTACTGAGCGAAGGCGAACCGGTTGCCGGTGCTGAGATCGAAATCGAATACATGGCAGCCGAGCCCGATCTGGCGGGAAACGGTGCCAAAGACGCCACAGCATCCCCACTGCCGGGCGGCGCATTGGTCGCGATTTCAGATGAGAACGGCTATTTCACCTTTGGTGTACCGAAAGCGGGTTACTGGGGTTTTGCTGCTTTGGGTTCGGGCCCAAAAACCGAATATGAAGGCAAAGAACTGAGCCAGGATGCTGTGATCTGGATCCGCGCCTGGGATCTGGAGTAACCCCTATGCACATCGTGGACGGAGCCCTCTCGAACCCAGTTGTGATCGGCGGCGCAATCGCAGCGGCTGGCGGCATTGCCATAGGGCTGAAATCGCTGGACCTCGACCGCATTCCCACCGCGGGCGTCCTGTCGGCCAGCTTTTTTGTAGCCTCGCTGATCCATGTGCCGATCGGCCCGTCCTCTGTGCATTTGATAATGAACGGTCTGGCTGGGCTTTTGCTTGGCTGGGCCGCTTTTCCTGCGCTGTTTGTTGGCTTGCTGCTTCAAGCCGTGTTTTTTGGTTTTGGCGGTTTGACTGTGCTTGGGATTAACACGGTCAACATCGCACTTCCGGCGGTGCTGACATGGATGATCTTTGGCCGATTGATCGCACGCGGCTCTCCGGTGCAGGGCGCTGTTTGGGGCGGCATCGGAGGAGCGTTTTCGATTGCAGCCACGACGGCCCTTGTCGCTGTCTCTCTGGCTCTGTCTGGTGACGAATTCCTACCAGCCGCGAAACTGGTCTTTTTTGCACACATTCCCGTCATGGCAATCGAAGCGGTACTTACCGGTTTTGCTATTCTATTGGCCCGCAAGGTCAAGCCTGAACTCTTTCTGAGGGGTGCCCCCGTATGAGACAGCTAATTTTTGTTGTTGCGATATGGCTTACCCCGCTTCCTGCGCTGGCCCATAAAGTTATCGCCGGGGTCTTTCCTGCAGGCGACGCGATTGAAGGGGAATTGGGCTTTTCCAACGGCGACATGGCTGAAAACCAAGAAGTTGTTGTTTACGGCCCCGATGGCGCTGAACTGGGGCGAACAGTCACAGATACCGATGGTTTCTTCCTCTACACCCCCACCGAACCTGTCGCGCACACGTTCAAAGCAGATCTGGGCGCCGGTCATCTTGCCGAGGTCACCATGCCCGCCGAGGAAGTGGCTGAGATTTTGGGCGTGGATGCGGAGCTTGTAAAACCTGTTACGCAGGTTGAAAACGCAAACGACACCGCGACGACTGTCGCGTCATTAACCGACGAGGAGCGCGCGGCCATTGCCCAAGCGGTGCGAGACGAAACCCGCCCTCTGCGTCGTGAGATTGCAGCCTATCGCGAACACAACGACTTGCAGACCGTTCTTGGTGGGATCGGCTACATCATCGGTCTGTTCGGTATCGGCTTTTTTGTCGCTGCACGCCGGAAAATGGCCGCCTGATGGCTCACGCTCTGGAACCCCAGGCAAAGACGCTGGCCGAAGCTGATGCCAGCGCACCCTTCGGGGTGATCGGAGAGTTGGACCCTAGGATGCGGATCGTGATGACGTGCTTTTTTGCTGTTGTTACGGTTTCGCTATCCAGCATCCCCGCGTTGATTGTGGCTCTGGCAATCTCTATCGGCTTGCTATTGATGTCTCGCCTACCCGTGCGCCGCACACTTAAACGCATGGCCATGATGGACAGCTTTATCATCTTCATGTTGATACTTTTGCCCTTTTCCATGCCCGGTGACGCGATGTTCACCCTGTTTGGGTATCCGGCCAGTTGGCAGGGACTGTGGAAAGCCATTGAGATCGCTCTGACAGCCAACGCCGTGGTCCTGACCCTGATGGTTCTGGTCGGCACGTTGGAACCCGTCACTCTGGGTCATGCTTTGCACAAACTACGCTGCCCAGATGCTCTTGTGCATTTGTTGATGTTCACCATCAGATATATCGAAGTCTTGCGCGAAGAATATCTGCGCCTTCGCGGCGCCATGAAAGTTCGTGGCTTCCGCCCCGGCACCAACTGGCACACGTATCGCAGCTTTGGCTATCTGGTGGGCATGATGCTGGTGCGTGCCATCGAACGGTCAGAACGCATACTGGGCGCTATGAAGTGCCGAGGTTTTTCTGGGCGTCTTCTTTTGCTGCAGGATTTCTACCTGACCCGGCGGGATTGCATGTTTGCTGTGACCTTGGGTTCGATCTGCCTTGGTCTTCTTTGCCTGGATTTCCTATGACGATCCTTAAACTCGAAGATATCCATTTCGCCTATCCCGGGCAGGCATCCGTGCTGGACGGGGCATCGCTTTCACTTGATCCGGGGCAACGCCTGTCAATAGCAGGGCCCAATGGCGCGGGAAAATCCACGCTGTTTCGCATTGCCCTTGGATTGCAGAAACCGACCGCAGGACGCGTGATTGCCCTTGGCAAGGACCGACGGGCCAAAGCAGATTTCCACGAGGTACGCCGCGAGATCGGGCTGGTGTTTCAAGACCCCGACGACCAACTATTTTGCCCCACCGTTGCAGAAGACATCGCGTTTGGACCGCTCAATCTGGGCCGCAGCAAGGCCGAAGCGCTTGCCATCGTTGACAAGGTGCTGTCCGATCTGGACTTGATGCACCTGCGAGACCGCATCACGCATAAATTGTCCGGGGGTGAAAAACGGCTTGTGACCCTTGCCACCGTGCTGGCGATGGAGCCGCAAGCGCTGTTATTGGACGAACCAACCAATGCGCTCGACACCAAGAACGAGGCCCGTCTGCTGGAGATCCTAAAGGACCTGCCACAGGCCATTTTGCTGGTAAGCCATGCCCCATCCTTCCGCCAGGCATTGGCGCCGGACACGCTTGAGCTGAGAAATGGAAAACTGGTTTCGGCTGGGTTTTGACCTGCAAGACACCAGTTTCAGCTGGCTAATACATTGCACCAAGATCCTGCCGATCTGCCCTATTTCCGGCCACGTTTCCGATCATTTGAAGTGGATCGTTAGACCAGAGCTCAGGCCTGAACTGCAAGTTCGGCGGATGCCGTCTCAGCTTCAATGGCAGTGTCCAGCGCCTTGCGGAACAGTTTGGCCCCCTTGTCCAAGCCAAGATCGATATGAGGTGTCTTGGCGTGCTTCATGCCAAGATGCACCTCCTCCAACACCTCTTTGTCCTCAAGAAAGGCCATACGCGCGCCGTCATTCATGAACTTTGAAACTTCAGCATTGTCGGGATCCGTATTGCGATGCTGGAACCAGAAATAGCGGGTGCGGTCTTCGTCAATCGGCGTCATGAAATTGTACGAGATATTGACATAGGTCTTGTCGACCGGGGGTTTGCCATAGCCGCCGGTTCCAACGGGCGTGTAAACAGATTTGTTCAGCGCGATTGCAGGCAGGCACATCTCGTAGTGCTGCAGCCGATCACAGTCGCCCTCGAACGCGACCAGATTTGCGTAATACGGTGAAGGCGGTTTGTTTTCGATCCAGCGTGACACGATCACACCACGATCGGTTTTCTCAACATCCAGCGGTTCTTCATCCGTGCCCGCGCCCGCAAAAGACGTGACATGGACCCAGGCCACATGGCTGGGATCCAGTAGATTGTCGCAGACCCACAGGTAATGGCAGTCGATATCCATCACACCACCATCGGTTTTGCCCCAGCTTGGGTCATCGAAATTCTCAATCGGAAAAATCTTGTCCGGATCCGCAAGGGCAGGATCACCCATCCAAATCCAAAGATACCTGTACCGATCCACCACCGGATAGGATTTCACGACCGCCCGGCGCGGGGTCATTCCGCGCTGAGTTGGGCTGTCGGTACATTTGCCTGAGCAATCGAATTTTAGGCCATGATACCCGCATTCGACGATATCGCCGATCAGATTACCCTTTGAAAGCGGAAGTTTGCGATGGGGACAGGCATCTTCTAGCGCGACCGGAGTACCGTCCTCTTGTCGATAGAGCACGATGTTTTCACCCAGAAACGTCTCGGCCTTCAGTTCGCGCCCGACGTCCTTGCTCCAGGCGGCGACATACCAACAGTTTCTCAGAAACATTCAGCTCTCCAATGTTCTAGGTGCCTTTTGCCAGTATGAGTGGCTGAACACTCACATACCATGCCAGAGTTTTAATGGCTTATATAAGCTAGGCTAATTTCAAAAGGATGCAGACTGCGGGATTTCGGGTTGTGTGGCAACTTCGGAGTGAATCCATGTCAGGAACTCGGACACTTTGGCGCTGTCTTTGGTTTCATGCGGTTGGACCAGCCAATAAGACAGCGGTGATTGGGTCATTTCTTTGAAGGGCCGAACCAAGCGGCCGTCGCTCATCATATCAATGACCAACGGTTCCCGCCCTAATGCCACGCCTAAACCTTCGATTGCCGCCTGAACAACCATATTGGACTGTCCCAATCGGCGTGTTCGAAGCGCGGTTGGCAGAGTCAGACCACAGCGCCGCGCCCAGAACTCCCATGTGGGGCTGGCTGCCCCGTGATGCAGGTTCTCATCCACCAGCATTGTGTGTCTGGCGAGGTCTTCAACGTTTCGCAGATCAGGCAACAGCGACGGCGCGCAGACCGGGAACAATTGCTCATTCATAAGCAAATCGACCTGATAGCCCGGGTAATCGCCCAAACCGTACCGAATTCCGATATCGGCATCCGCACCAGAAAATGGAAATTGCCCGGTGTCAGTTGCAATAGAAATCGACAGGTCCGGATGCGCCATATCAAAGCGTAAAAGGCGTGGAAACAACCAGTTGAAGGCAAAACCCGGCAGGCATGAAATCACAATTGTCCTGTCCGAACGGGTTTTGTCCCTGAGTTGCGCGCACACATCCGAAATGCGACCTAACCCTTCTGAGATCGCAAGCGCGAGCAACTCCCCCTCGCGGGTCGGGCGTGACTGGCGCGCGCCCCGAACCAGCAACTCGCGCCCCAACCATTCCTCAAGGCTGCGCACATGCTGGCTGACTGCACTTTGGCTAACGCCCAATTCCGTCGCCGCAGGCGAAAACCCCGAGTGGCGGACAACGGCCTCGAACGCTCTTAGTGCGGAATAGGGCAAGTTCAAGATCATATTAGTAACTCTAATGTCACTCATAATCACTTTCAAATAGATTGGTGACCTCGCCGGTTGGTAATCTCTACAAACCCAAACCCTCAGGAGACGCGAATGTCGGACATTACGCCCGAACGCGGCGCGCAAAACCTTTTGACCAACTGTGCGCAAGCAACCGCAGGTGACCGGCTGCTGATCGCGTACGAGCCGCCAGAATTTGGGTATTTCGACGCGGATAGCGTGAAAATTGTTTCAGGGGTGGCCCAGTCCATGGGCTTGTTCGTGGATACGGTTGATGTGGGTTTCAACCCTGACAAACCGCATTTGTCCCCAGAGCTGCTGGCCCGGTTCGAGACTGCTGACATCATCCTGTTTTTGGCGCGCCTTGGGGATCAGTTGCGCTTTTCGCAGATGCCAAAAGGCAAAAAGATCATTGTCAGTTTTGCCTTAAGCCGGGAACAATTCGGATCCGGTTTTTCAAATGGCCATCATGACGCCTTCATGGAGCTCAAGGCCGGGATCAATGAGGTTTTGAACACCGCGCAGGAGGTTCGGTTCACCTGTCCTCTGGGCACCGATGTGCGTGGAAAACCTGAAATGAACCTCGACCCGTCGGGCGATACTTCGGTCCTGCGGTTCCCTATGTCAGTTTTCACACCGGTACCGGCGCACAGCTTTTCTGGCCGTGTTGCACTGACGTTTCTGACGGGGACGGGCTCGAAATATTATGATGACTACACAATCGAATTCACTCACCCGGTTCTCGCCCGCCTCGATCAGGGTCGCCTGACGGGGTTCGAAGGGCATCCGACGGATGTGGCACGGGCCGAAGCGCATTATGATCGGGTGTCCGAACAGTTCGGCATTGAGCGAAACCTCGTTCATTCCTGGCACGCAGGCATCCATCCCGGATGCGGCTATCCTTGGGACATGCGCCAGAACTACGAACGTTGGGGCGGGGCTGCCTTCGGCAATCCACGTATCCTGCATTTTCACACATGCGGCACCTACGCGCCGGGTGAAATCTGCTGGAACGTTATCGATCCCAGCATCGTCATCGATGGCACTACCTATTGGGAAAACGGGCGTTTCTATGCAGATCGCCTTCCGGGTGGCACCGAAATTCTAAGCCGGTATCCATGCGCTGCGGGGCTGTTTGCCCATCCGGACATGGATATCGGGCTTCGAAAAGCCGGCTAACTTGTCTGACTTAGTAGTACCATCCGAGATACGGGCACGGTGCAGCGCCGCACCAGGCTCAATCTGGTTGCTTAGCAGGCAGTGCTTGTTCATAGATCGGCGGAACAATGCTCTGTCCTGCCGCAAACACAGCTCTCATGACTAAGGAAAGGGAACCGTTTCATGTCTGCCTGGATACGGATGATTTCTGACGAAGATGCCGATGCACCTCTGCAGGCGGTGCTGGACCTTGCCCGGACACCGCACGGTACCGTGGACAATGTCATGCGGGTGCATTCCCTGCGCCCCAACACCATGAAAGGGCACGTGGTGCTGTATCGCGCGTGCTTGCACGACGACAGCAACACGATCCCCATGTGGTTTCAGGAAGTTATCAGCTCTTATGTTTCGACACTGAACACGTGTCCTTACTCTTACGCCAATCATTGGGCCAATGCCCGACACCTGATTGGCGATGAGGCGCGTGCGGACAAGATCGAGGCCGCGCTGAAAGCCCACAAACCGCAGGACGCCTTCGACGGCGCGCATCTGGAGGCTTTGATCTACGCCGAGAAGTTGACAGTGGCCCCGGCCAAAATGGTCGAGTCCGACGTCGCCGCTCTTAGACAAGCAGGTTGGGACGACGGCGAGATCCTCGAAATCAACCAGATCGTTGGCTACTTCAACTACGCCAATCGATTGCTGAACGGTTTGGGCGTAACAACAGATGGCGATGTGGTTGGCTACTACGCCAGTGAGTAAACCCAAGAGCTTTTCTGCCAGACCAACTTTGCGTTCTTTTGAAACCAGCCCGTGCGGTGGCAGCACTGGATGCAACTGATGCGTGTAGCCTGTTTCTTTAAATCCTGAAACATTTTGCGAAAGTCTCGGTGTAATTCTCACTTTTCCCCTTTTTGAGGCAACGGGTGTTATGCTGCCGCAGCGGCACAATCTTTGGCGCGTATGTTGGTCTGGTCTACTGACGCTAACGTTCTAGCTTCGCGTTTATGAATAAAACGCGCCCAAAACTAATTGTTATCCTTGGCGATCAGCTTTCCACCAAGATGGCTGCGCTGCGACAAGGTATAGCCGCGCGCGACGTCGTCCTTATGGCAGAAGTCCGGGATGAGACACGCTATGTTCCGCACCACCCGAAGAAAATTGCCTTTGTACTGTCGGCAATGCGTCACTTTGCGCAAAAGCTTGAACAGGCCGGATGGCGAGTCCGGTATGTAAAGCTGGATGATCCAGACAATACCGGCAGCCTTGTGGGTGAAATCGACCGCGCCCGTAAAGACTTAGGATTGAAAACGGCGGTCGTCACCGAACCCGGCGAATACCGCCTGTGCCACGCCTTTTCCGAATGCGTCGACCTGGAAGTCCTGCCCGATGACCGGTTCATCGCTGATGATGCCGAGTTCCGCCAATGGGCCGAGGGGCGCAAACAGCTGCGGATGGAATATTTCTATCGTGAAATGCGCCGCAAAACCGGGCTTTTGATGAACGGCGATGCGCCCGAGGGCGGCAAATGGAACTTTGATACAGAGAACCGCAAACCCGCAAAGTCAGATTTCTTCATGCCGCAGCCTGTGCATGTCGAACCGGATGAAATCACCACCGAAGTTCTGGAACTGGTCGACGCTCGATTCAGCACCCACTTCGGGACGCTGCGCCCGTTCTGGTTTGCTGTAACTCGGGACAAAGCCCTGCAAGCGCTGGAACACTTTGTGGAAACCGCCTTACCGCATTTCGGCGACTATCAGGACGCGATGTTGACGGATGAGCCTTTCCTGTATCACTCGGTTCTCGCACAATATTTGAACGCCGGCCTGCTATTGCCGCTGGAAATCTGCCACCGCGTTGAGCGCGCCTATTATGAAGGCCAAGCCCCCTTAAACGCGGTCGAGGGCTATATTCGCCAGATCATCGGCTGGCGCGAGTTTGTGCGCGGCATCTATTGGATGCAAATGCCGGGCTATACGCAGCAGAATTTCCTGAATGCCACACGCCCCCTTCCCGCGTTTTACTGGACTGCGGATACGGGCATGGCCTGTATGAAACAGGCAATCTTGCAGACACGGGATGAAGCTTATGCCCACCACATTCAACGCCTGATGGTCACAGGAAATTTCGCCATGTTGGCCGGAATCGACCCGGCACAAGTGCATGAGTGGTATCTGGCTGTTTATGCCGACGCATATGAATGGGTTGAAGCCCCTAATGTCATCGGCATGAGCCAATTTGCCGATGGAGGGTTACTGGGGTCGAAACCTTATGCAGCCAGCGGCAACTACATCAACAAGATGTCGGATCATTGCGGCACATGCCGCTATGATGTGAAGCAAAAAACCGGCCCGAACGCTTGCCCGTTCAACCCTCTCTATTGGGATTTTCTGGTACGCAATGCGGAAAAACTGCGCGACAATCCCCGGTTAGGCCATGCCTACAGAACGTGGGGCCGAATGGCCCCTGACAAACAGCAAGACTATCTTGAAAGCGCGAAGTTGGTGTTGGACCAGCTTTAGCTTACCCGCACCACCTTCTATTTTTGCATTGCGCCTCGACATGCGGGCTCAGTCATAACGCAGCTCAGTCGCCTTACCCCGGAAGATCGTGTAGGACAGCACCGTGTAACCCGCGATAACGGGAAGCACAAAGATCGATCCGATCAGGATTATGAAAAGACTTTCTGGTGCACTCGCGGCCTCGTAAATCGTCATTTGCTCAGGGACGACATAGGGATAGAAACTGTAAGCCATCCCGAAAAAGGCAAGCGTGAATAAAACGATAGATGCCGCAAAGGGAAACCAGGCCCAGTTGTCATTCCGCGTTGGAAGATGACGTAAAGCAAACCACAATAAAGCGATCAGAATGCCTGACATGAGCGGTAAGGGCAAAAACAGGAAAAATTCGGGGAATGTGAACCATTTGTCAAAGATGCGTGGGCTGACCCAGGGGGTGGCCAGCGAAACGGCACTCAGGCCCAAAACCAGCCCCCAAATTCCACCTTTGGCCCAACGCACAGCCTTTTTCTGCAACAAGCCGTTGGTCTTCAGGATGATCCAGCAAGCGCCAATAAAGGAATACCCCACAGCCAGAAATCGGCTGTGATCATGGCAAAGACCCAGGTTCCGAAACTGCGGTCCAACCCCATGATGTATTTACCCAGCATGAAGCCCCGCGATAACCCGTCCTGCGGCAGATTGGCCTAAATCTGAGTGGCTAGGAACGCGACTTTTAGTTGCCTGACTTTGGCTCTCAAGCCATCGCGCAAGAATCGTTTCTCAGATCTCAGCGCATTCTGGGCTTGCCGCTTAGAAACTGCGTGTTTGCCGCTTTGCCTCAATCAAGTGCGTGCCCAAGAAAGCGCCCGTTCCGTACCTGCTCTGGGCGCGACTTATAGCGCTTGAAAAAGGCCCGCGACATCGCCGTTCTCGAGGAAAAGCCCGTCGCAGACGCAATCTCGACAAGCGGCATATCAGTATATTTCAACAGGCTATTTGACCTCTCCAGTCTGAGCTCCTTGTACGTGTCCAAAAGGGTCGCACCGGTTTTGCACAGAAAGCGCCTTTGAAGCTGTCGGATGGATGTCCCAAGTAAATCTGACAGATCGGAAATTCTCAGCGGATCTTCAATGTTCTCAAGCATTGTCTCAACCGCCAGAGTTACAATGCGATCTCCATTGGATTTTCGAATAAGTCGGTTTGAAAGCTGGCTTTCAGTTGTTCGCCGGGGTTCGGTCAAACCGACATAGCGCCGTAGCGTATCCGCCAAATGCTCGCCATGATCCAAGGACACAAACTCGGTCAAAAGGCGAAGGGCACTGAAGCGCGTATTGGCGCTGTGTACACGCCCGTCAACGGAAAAGTGGGTCGACGTACCGCTGTTTCTGATCCCCAATTCCAACGCTGCCGCTTCAAAACCTGAATGTACTGCAGCTGTGCTGCGTTCCGCGCCGCAGAGTTGAGCCAGCAGCATGACCGCGCCTCCGACAAGGATGGATCTGGGAGAAAGGTTCAAGACCTGACTGACCCAGGATTTCTCTGCTGCGGTTGGACACCAAGCGGTTTCGAAATCGCCCCAAAAAATGGCTGTCCGTCCCGCCCAATACAGCGGTCCTCCAGCAGGATCTTCAGCGGGCACACGCAAGTTCACCACATAAGAATGTTTGTCCACCAATCTGTTCAATGCCCGGTAAAATTCCAAAACCATTTCTGCCGAGGCTTTGTCAGAGCTCCGGTACAAAATGACATCGATGCACCGCAACCGCTCAAAATCCGAGGGCGTTCCATTTACCGCATTCTCGTGAGCATTCGAGACAACATAGTGTTTCATTTGATTTACCAACCTTGTTTCGGTCAGCGCCACATCGGAACGCTTGTTTCCGATTGGCGAAAACCCCGCCATTGATTTGGCGGGG